>JAICSB010000556.1 GCA_025937115.1 Pseudonocardiaceae bacterium
AGTCTGGAGAAGCTCGCGCATTTCCGCCACGTGCAGTCCTCGGGTGGGTCCTTCAACGGATCCACGCACCCCGACTACACCAACTACTTCGAAGTACTGCCCTCGGCAGCGCTGGAACGTGCGCTGTTCATGGAGGCGGACCGGATGCGGGCACCCCGAATCACCGCGGAAAACCTGCGCAACCAGGTCGATGTGGTCAAAGAGGAGATCCGGCTCAACGTACTGAACCGACCCTATGGCGGATTCCCGTGGATCACGCTGCCGCCGGTGCTCTATGACACCTTTCCCAACGCGCACAATGGATACGGTGACTTCTCCGAGCTGGAAGCGGCCACCGTCGACGACTGCGCGGGGTTTTTCGATGCTTACTACGCGCCGGGCAATGCAGTAATCACGATATGCGGGGACTTCCAGGTCGATGCCGCTGTCGAGCTGGTGCACCGACATTTCGACGACGTTCCCAGCCGGCCGGTTCCGGTGCGACCGTCGTTCGCCGAGCCGCCGCCGGACCGAGAGCGGCGGCACGACCATCCGGATCTGCTCGCCCCGCTACCCGCGTTGGCCATCGGCTACCGGCTGCCCGATCCCACCGCCGGTTTCGACGGCTACCTCGCCTACGAGGTGCTCGCCGCGGTGCTGTCCGACGGTGCTTCCTCCCGGTTGGAGCAACGCCTCGTGCACACCGACGCGTTAGCAACCGACATCGGCGCCCGCTGCGGTCTGTTCGGTGCGCCCCTGGACGCGCGCGATCCGGACACCTTCACCATCACCGCCGTCCATCCATCCACGGTCGACGTCAACCGGGTGATCGAAGCAACCGACGAGGAGATCGCCCGGCTCGCCGCGGACGGACCGGACGCAGACGAGTTGGCTCGGATCACCGCCCGGTGGGCCGCGACGGTGTTCCGGGAACACGACCGGCTGGTGTCGCGGACGATGGCCATCGGTGCCTTCGAGCTACTGCACGGGCGTGCCGAGCTGATCGCGGAGCTGCCGGTGTTGGTGGCGACCATGGGCGCTGAGCAGATCGCGAGCGCCGCTGCGGCGCTACGACCGGACTCCCGCGCGGTGTTGACCGTCCAGCCCGCCTCTTCAGCAGGACAGGAGGCGTGATGCGGCACCGCAGCGCCGAGCAGATCGGCAGGACCGAGCTGGGGCCCCGCCCGCTACCGGCGCTGGGTCCGCCGCGCACGCCAATCGCCCCGCCTGCTGTGGACACCGTGCTCGACAGCGGGCTGCGGGTGATCGCGGTGCGACGGCCGGCGGTGCCGATGGTGGAGCTGCACCTGGAGATCCCGTTCGGCGGCAAGCAGCGCACCCATCCGGCCCGCGCCGAAGTGCTGGCTATGACGCTGCTTCGTGGTACGCCGCGGCGGGATCGGTTCGATATCGACAAGGTGCTGGGCGCCGTCGGCGGTGACCTGTCCGCCGGGGTGGATCCAGAGCACCTGTCGGTGTCAGGATCAGCGCTGGCCAGCGGGCTCGACGTGGTGCTAGACGTGCTCGGCGACGCGCTCACCTCCGCCTCGTACGCCACCGCCGAAGTGGCCCGGGAGCGGGACCGCCTGGTGGAGCGGCTCACGATGAACCGTTCGCAGCCGCAAGTGATCGCCCGCGAGGCGTTGCAGCGCCGCCGTTACGGCAACCACCCGTTCGCCCGGGAATGGCCGGAGGTCGCTGACGTTGCCGGCGTGACGGAGGCCGCGGTGCGCGCGCTGCACCGTCGCTCGGTGGTGCCCGGCGGTGCGGTCCTGGTGCTGGTCGGCGACATCGTCCCCGACCGTGCGGTCGAAGCGGTGGAGAGGGCCCTGGCGGGCTGGCGCTCCGATCACCCTGCAGTCGAGATGGCGGCATTGCCCGAGCTGACAGGTGGCGACCTGCAACTGGTCCATCGCGAGGGCGCAGTGCAGTCCCAGCTGCGCATGTCCGCACAGGCAGTATCACGCAATCACGAACGCTATCCGGCGCTGCAGGTGGCGAATCTGGTATTCGGCGGGTATTTCTCCTCGCGCTGGGTGGAGAACGTCCGGGAAGCCAAGGGCTACACCTACGCCGCGCACTGTGGCTTCGAGTTCACCCGGCATGGGGCCACACTGGTCGCCGAGGCGGACACCGCCAGCGAGGTCACCGCCGCCGCGTTGCTGGAGACCCGCTACGAATTGGGGCGGCTGGTCGTCGTTCCCCCCGACGATTCCGAGGTGGACAGCGCTCGACAGTACGCGATCGGGTCGATGACCATCGCCACCTCGTCGCAGCGGGGGTTGGCCGGCCACCTGGCCACGTTGGCGACCCTCGGCCTGGACCTCGACTGGTTACTCAGCCATACCGGCCGATTGCAGACCGTCACGACCGGGCAGGTTGCTGAGGCCGCCGCTGAGTTCTTCGCGCCGACCCGGTTCACCGGTGTGGTGGTGGGCGATGGCAAACGGCTGGCCGATCCACTCGCTGCCCTTGGCGGCGTGGAACTTCCCTGATGGCGGCATTTGTCGAGGACGTCTGACGGTCAGAAGACGTACAGGCCGATCGCCCATCCTACACTAGTGATGATCATCACCAGGATCGTCCAGAGATAGGCTTTGCGCGCGGTGACCCAGATCCCGGGCTCGGGTGGCGCCTGCGGTGGTTTGCGTAGGTCGGCGGCGTGACGGCGCATGTGGTCATTGAGCTCCCGCTCCCACTGCTTCCGGTCGTGGATCTTCACTGGCCCACCATCCTCGCGCGAACCGTCTGCAGACCGAGCACGTCACGCATCATAACGCTTCGTG
>JAICSB010000160.1 GCA_025937115.1 Pseudonocardiaceae bacterium
CGGCGTCCAAGTGCTCAGTCAGCTGGTCGCGGAACCGCCGCGCGGTGTCCAGCGACAGGATGGCGTGGAACTCGCCGCGCCACTTGAGGTCGCGCACACGCAGCTCCAGGTAGGTGGTGTCGTCGTCGCCCGGGTCGATCAAGCAGGTCTCGAACCGCAGCGGGGCCACGCACTGCGCCTCCCACCGGATGGGTGCCTGCTCGTGGACCCGCACCCCCTCCTCGGTGACAAAGCAGTGTGCCGGTGAGCACCACGCCGGATGCTCGTCGGCGCGCCTGCCGTCCACGGCCACCCGGCCACACTCGCACCGCGGGTCCTCTGTCTCAGGTACGTTGATCACGAGTGACGACGGTGAATGATCGGCAGTTGGGGGTGTTCCGCGGCGGGAACATCAACTCGGTATCACCGGGTTGGGTTACACCGGCAGGCCAGCCTGGTAGGCCATCCTACGCAGCTCCCGCCCCGCCGGGGCGTCCCGGCGGGACCGGGCGACCAACCCGGCAAGCGCCTCGCGGACGAACGGATTCCGGTGTACGTGATGCGGCGAGATCACCTCGGCGCGGCGAAACGCCAGCACCGCGTCGTCGGTACGTCCCCGCAACTTCGACAGCCCGCCGCCGTAATCGACCCAGTAGTCCGCCTGACGTGACCGGTCGAATTGCACGTCCGGTCGCAGGTCCTCAGCAGTGCGCACGACCCGTTCGTGATCACCAGCCTCCCTCGCCGCAGCCATGTGCCACTGCCCGACCGCATGCGGACCGAATCCCAGCCAGTAGGCGTTGTCCCCGTCCCCGGTGCGTTCAGCCAACTCCGCGGCCAGCTCCAAGGGCGCATCCATGTCACCGGACCGGGAGTCCGCCGAGGCCACGTACGTCCGGCACAGCGCTAGCGTCCCGGCGAGCTGCATCGACTGCGGGGTGTTCGTCGGCACGGTCACCGCGTCCAACTCGGCCTGCGCCAAGTCGAACTCTCCCCCCGTGACCATCACGAACACGCCACCCCAGGTGGCCAGACCCAGCGCGATCGGTGTGTTCCGGGCCTGCGCGGCCCGCAAGGCCAGCAGGGACGCCTCCGACCGCAGACCCAGCCCGGCACCCGCGACCCGAAGCCATCCGACGGTGGCTCCCGCGTGCAGCAGCACCGCCAGATCGAGCAGCTCGGCGACGTCTCGACCAGCCGCGATGCTGGTATACAGGTCACGAATCAGCGTCGGCAAGGCGACGCCAACCTTGCCTCCCGACTCGCAGCCGTAGTGCGCGTTCAGCGTCACCGACACCCGGTCCCTGAGCACCGCGACCGGGAGCACGAAGCCGCCGGGCCGGTCGCGGCTAGCCGCCGTCACCGCGCTGCGCACCGCCTCCACCGCGGAGTCGGTCTTGCCGTTGGCGGGTGCCGGCACCGGCAGCCTCACCAGCTCGTCCGGGGCGATCTGAAGCGCGTTCGCCAAGGCCACGATCTGCGAGATGCTGTCCAAGGCGTGCTCGCCGTGCTCGATCCGCCACAGCTGCGTCGTACTCATCCCGGCCAGCCCGGCGATCACCCGGAGCGACTTCTTGCGTGCACCGCGGATCTGCCGCAGCCGGGCACCGATCGTGCGCGTGTCGTCAACGTCCACTACAGAGCACCACTCCATCGCCGAGGTGACCCAAGGCTACCCGGCGAACCGTTGCATGCGGGGTCAGCGGACAGTGATCGCGGTGACGCCGATGGTGGTGCCTAGGTAGGCGTGGGTGCCGGCGAGGGTGGGGGAGGCGAAGTGCGGGAGGTCTCCCACGTCGATTTGCTGGCGGGGGGTGCCGGTGGCCGGGTCCAGGGCGTAGAGGATGCCGTGGTCGGTGTCGGTCACCCAGACCGCGCCGCCGCCGACGACCGGGGACCCGTCCGCCGGTACCGACGCCGTCCACCGCACCCGCAACCCACCGCGGGGGTCGACGTCCACCGCGCGGGTGCTGTCAGCGCACGGGATATACACCGTTGAGCCGGCCGTCGAGGGGCCGCCGAACGCTTGGCAGATCGGGGTCCTGGTGAGCTGGCCGCCGATACCGCCGAGCTGCGCCGCGTCCAGCAGGTAACCGACGCCGCGCTTGCCGACCGTGAGCACCCGGTCACCGACCAGTGCTGGGCTGGCCGACCCCAGGTCGAGGTCATTCGCATTGTCGGCCATCCACTGCGCGGGGCTGAAGCTGTCCGCCAGGGTCAGTTGCGGGGTCAGCGCGAGTACCGAGTCGCTGTGGTCGTAGTCCTGGGTGGACTCGCCGTTGCCGACCGCGTAGTACAACCGTCCGTTGCCGACGGCGGCGCCGCCAGGTGCCCAGATACCGGCTTCCCGGGTGGTCGGGACGGCGTAGCTGCGCAGCGGGCCGGTGCCGGTGGTCGGCGCGGCGACCACCGAGCCGATGTAGTTGCCGCAGTCACCGAACAGCCCGCCGTAGGCGACGTACACCCAGCCGTCGAGCACCGTCAGCGCGGAACGTTGCTGGTGGGCGATCTCGTCGCCGTTCGGCGGCGGCAGTGCGCGGCGCAGCATGACCGCGCCGCTGGCCAGGTCCACGCCGGCCAGGGTGTGCCGGCCACCTTGGGTCTCGGCGACGGCGAAAACCAGCCCGCTGGCCTGGTCGTAGGCCGGCGTGCCGGTGATCCCGAGCGGGTCGATGTTGCCGCAGGGCAGGTCCGATCCTGGTACCGGCTGACCCAGCGACGCCGACCACTGGATGTGTCCATCAGCGGCGTTGAGCGCGTAGACCGTGTTGTGCTCGGTCGCCGCGATTACCCGGTCGCCGATCACCAGTGGTTGGCCGTACACCGCGCCGTCGAGCTTGGTTTGCCACGCTGCGCGAAGCGCCCCGAGCGGGGCGAGCTGATCGGCGACGCCGGTGCGGGCGTTGTCGTGGTGGTAGGTCGGCCAGTCGGCGGCCCCGATCGCGGCTGGCGGGGGCGCCCCCGGGGGACGAGCACTGCTCATCGGCGGTGGTGCCGGTGCCACGCCGGGGGCCGCGCAACCCGCGACGGTGGCGAGCACAACCGCTGTGATGACAGCTCTCATGACTGCCAGTGTGGAGGACCTCTACCGGGTGCGCTCCCCCGGTTTGGCCGCTTGTGCGGTGCTAGCGGCGGGGCGACTCTTCTGTGGGCTTTTCCCGACAGCGGGAAACCCACAGCGACAGTCAGGAGACCGCCATGGCCGGGTTCGTTCAGATCGTCGAGTACCAGACATCGCGCATCGAGGAGGTCCAGGCCCTCATCGATGAGCGGCGTCCCCAGTTGGAGGCCGGCAGCACAGTGCGACGGGTGACCGCCACCGCCGACCGGGACCGCCCTGGCTACTACCTCACCATTGTCGAGTTCGACTCCTACGAAGCCGCGATGGAGAACTCCAACCGCCCGGAGACCAGCGAATTCTCCGCTGCGATGGCCAAGCTGTGCGACGGCCCAGCCAAGTTCTACAACCTCGACGTCTGGCAGACGTGGTAACGGTCTGGGTCTACTGCCAGCGAATCGCCAAGTGGAACCTAATGTCGCGCAGGGTACGGCTCTGGTCAGCGGGCCACCGACGGCCGGTCGTTGTCAGGGTGGGGATGTAGACATGTAGTCGACCGATTGAACCGCCTCACGAAAGGACCTGACGATGCCCACCCGCTCACAGCCGTGGCCCGCCGGCACGCCGTGCTGGGTCGATCTTTCCACCCCCGACCTCGACGCCGCGAAGGAGTTCTATGGCGCCGTGTTCGGCTGGTCGTTCCTCGATCTCGGACCGGACTTCGGCCATTACCAGATCTGCCAGGTCGACGGCCGCGCGGCCGCAGCCATCGCCCCGTTCATGGCCGAGGGTCAGACATCCGCGTGGACGACATACCTGGCCAGCGACGACGTGGACGGCACCGCCAAGTCGATCGCGGCGAACGGCGGCACACTGCTCGCCGAGCCGATGGACGTACCGGGTGCCGGCCGGATGTGCGTGGCACTCGACGCCGCGGGTGCGGCATTCGGCGTGTGGCAGGCCGCCGCCACAATCGGCATCGAGATCTACAACGAGCCCGGCGGGCTGGTATGGAGCGACTCCCGCCAGCCGGATCCGGACGCCGCCCGACAGTTCTACGCGAACGTCTTCGGCTACCGCTACCAACCGGTGGACGGCGCTCCGGCGGACTACACCACAATCCATCTCGATGGTGACCCGCTCGGCGGCATGGGCGGGATGATGGGCGCCCCGGACGGCACACCGGCGCACTGGGTCGCGTATTTCTCGGTCGCCGACGCCGATGCCGCGGTCGCGGCGGCAACCGCCGGGGGCGGCTCCGCTCTCGCCGGCCCGCACGACACGCCATACGGCCGGATAGCCTTCCTGACGGACCTCAACGGCGCCGTGTTCGCCGTGATGGGACCGGTGACACCAGCCTGAACGACGGCGGGGCGGCCCGATGTCCGAGTGACCCGACTATGAGGTCGAGGTCCTCTTCGGCGTCGCCCCGCCGATTCCTCCATGGATCCGTCGTCCCGAGGTGCCCCAGACGAATCCGGCCGGCGGTGTGCTCGAACCGGATCGGGAGATGGGATCCTTACCTGTCGAACTCGCCGCTGCGAACTCCAGCGGTGAACGCCGACCACTCCCCATCGGTGAACCGCAGCTCGGGGCGGCTGCGGGAAGTCGAATCGCGCAGCGCCACGGCTCCATCGTCGAGGGTTGGTTGACGGCCTGGCCGCCGACGGGGTGCTGCCCGAACAGTGGCGGGCGGCCTTCCTGGGAGTACCCCGCGAGGTGTTCATCCCCGAGGTGATCTGGCGCTACGCCGGAGATGATCTGGTGCCGCTGCGCCGCTCGGAGGACCCCGACGAGTGGCTGCGGCGAGTCTACGGACCCCGGTACGTGGTCACCCAGGTCGATGATGGCATTCCGGCGGGCCCCGACGGGCGGGGTCGGGTGGCGACCAGCTCGGCGTCGCGCCCGGACATCGTCGCCCTGATGCTCGCCGCCGGACACGTTGAGCCGGGAATGCGAGTGTTGGAGATCGGCACCGGCACCGGCTACACCGCCGCGATGCTGGCCACCGGCTCGGCGAACGCAACGTGACCAGCGTAGATTGATCCCGATCTAGCTGAGCGAGCCCGGGCCGCGCTGGCTACCGCCGGATATGGCGAGGTCACCGTGATATGCGCTGACGGGGCGCACGGCCACCTCGCCGGGGCGCCGTACGACCGGGTGCTGTCCACCGTCGCTGCATCCCGGTTGCCTTGGGCGTGGGTCGCGCAGACCCGACCTGGCGGCCTGGTGGTCACCCCGTGGAGCACCGCCTACAAGCCCGCCGGGTTGCTGTCACTGACCGTCAGTGCAGACGGCGCCGCTTCCGGTGGCTTGATCAACACCACCATCTCGTTCATGCCGCTGCGCGACCAGCGGGCACCCCGGGCCACCATTGCCGGCATTGTGTGCGATACCGACACACCCGAGGCGACCCACACCGGCCTACACGCGTCGCACCTGTGCAACGGTGACGCACCCTTTGCGATCGGGGCGGCGGTCCCTGGCTGTGAGTGGGAATACGAGGCTGCCACTAGCGACGATGGCCGCCGGTCCGTGTGGTTCCTCGACCCCGGCACCCGATCCTGGGCGCGCTTTGACTACCAGCCCGACACCCGCCGCTGGCCCGTCCACCAATTCGGACCACGCCGGCTCTGGGACGAAGTCACCACCGCCTACCACCAGTGGCAGCAAGCCGGCCGGCCCCCAGTCGAAAAATGGCGATTCACCATCACACCGGACGCCCAGTGCGTGGAGCTGACCGGCACCACCCGTCACGAGCACGCACCGGCCAGCTGAGCACGTCCCCTGCCCGCTGCTGCGCAATCGCCTCGACCGCGTTCTCAAGATCGTCGATAGTGAGCAGCCACCGTGTATGATCGCGCGGCCATCGCTCAGATTCGGTGATCATGGTAGGTCGTTGTGTCGTCGACGATGAACCACGCCCCGATGATCCATTGTCGGGAAAGGACGTCATGCTCGAGAAGATCGTGACGGAAAAGGTGCTGTGTTACGCCGTACGGGACGGCCGGCTGCTCGTGTTCCGCGCACCGTGCGCGCGTTCTGGATGCAGAACGCGGTAAAACGGCCTCGAATTGCAATGTTCTGCATCCAGAACGCGGGCGGGATCATCGCTCAGCGTTGCTCGTCGTAGCCGGCGCGGCGTAGCGCGTCGGCTAGCGCGCCGCCGGCGGCGGGTTTGCTCGGTGCCGGCGGGCGTTTCGCGGCGGCTTTGCGGGGGGCGGCGGTGGGCGGCTTGCTGGCAGCTTTGCGAGACGTGCCGGCGGGCGGCTTGGGCTCGGCGGGGTCGTCGAGGCGCAGGGTGAGGCCGATGCGGTTGCGTGGGACGTCCACGTCGAGCACCTTCACCCGCACGACGTCGCCCGGCTTCACCACGTCGCGGGGGTCCTTGACGAAGGTCTTGGACATCGCCGAGACGTGCACCAGGCCGTCTTGATGCACGCCTACATCAACAAAAGCCCCGAACGCCGCGACGTTCGTCACCATGCCTTCGAGCACCATGCCCGGCTTCAGATCCGCGATCTTGTCGACGCCTTCGGCGAAGGTTGCGGTGGCGAAGGCCGGACGCGGGTCCCGGCCCGGTTTCTCCAGCTCGGCGAGGATGTCGGTGACGGTGGGCAGGCCGATGGTGGCCCCGGAAATGACACCGACGAAGTCGGCCGGCCGCAGCGACCGCAGCACCGTGGTGTTGCCGATCAACGTGGTGATGTCGGTACCGGCGGCGGTGAGGATGCGGCGCACCACGGGGTAGGACTCGGGGTGCACCGCTGAGCGGTCCAGCGGGTCGTCGCCAGCGGGGATGCGAAGGAAGCCGGCGCACTGCTCGAACGCCTTGGGGCCCAGCCGCGGGACGCCGGCCAGGGCCCGGCGGGTGCGAAACGGGCCGTGCGCGTCGCGGTGCGTCACGATGTTCTCGGCGAGCCCGACGGTGATGCCCGACACCCGCCGCAGCAGCGGCGCGGACGCCGTGTTGACATCGACGCCGACGGCGTTGACGCAGTCCTCCACCACCGCGTCCAGCGAGCGCGACAGCGCGCCTTCGGGCAGATCATGCTGGTACTGACCGACGCCGATCGACTTGGGGTCGATCTTGACCAGTTCGGCCAGCGGGTCCTGCAACC
>JAICSB010000589.1 GCA_025937115.1 Pseudonocardiaceae bacterium
CGAGCGGAACGCCACCCAACGGGCCGACTCGGTCCGGTTGCGGCCGAACAAGACCCGCGACACCGCGGCCTTGAGGTTGTCATAGCGGATGTGGAACACCGGCGTCCCACCGAACACCTCGAAGGCCGCCTGATGGCCTTCCAAGAACGCCTCCTGCCCCTGGGTGGCGTAGGCCAGGTGAACCGCCCTGCCCGAAAATGACAGCCGCATGGTGAACAAGAAGACCTTGGTGCGAACCCCGGCCAGATCGATCCACAAGTCCGCGAAGTCCACCTCCGCCTCCGCGCCGGGCTCATGGGTCTGCGGCACGAACGCGTCCTGCAGGCCCTTGCCGGCCGCCGCCCAGATCTCCGGTCGACGCCTGGCGACGTAATCCCGCACCGCCGAGTACGTCAGCTCAGTCAGCTGGTGCTCATCAACCAGCCGCGCCAGGATCCGCCGGGCGGTGTGCCGCTGCTTGCGCGGCGCACCCAGATCCTCCCTCAGCATCACATCGATCAGACCCTTCGCCGGGTCGAGCTTCGGAGCGGTCCGCACCGGGATCTTGCGCGCCGGGGGGACCGCGTTGCCCAACGCCTGCCGGACCGTCCGACGATGCACCCCGTACCTGTCCGCCAGCGCCCGAATCGACAACCCGTCCCGGCGCTCATCACGACGTATCGCCTCGAACAACTCCACCTTCGACCTCGCCACTTGTGCCCCTTCCCGATCGGCCGCCGACAACACGGCGAGCCTTCGGGGTGGGGCCAGATCAGACCGTCATAACAACCCCACGGCGTGTCGCAGGTGGGGCCAAATCAGACCGTCACAGTGGGGCCAGATCAGACTGACAGGGCCAGGTCCTCGACCACCCTGACATCAGAGGGTCTAGGAATCCCGGCGCCGGCATGCTGAGATGGTGCCGGCGATGAAGCAACAGCCCGGACCACGCTGAGGGGTCCTCGATCGTTCCGGCCGTTGTCTCGTCTGTGAGTGAGCGGGACCTCCCACCCGTTCAGTTGAGCCGCCCCCGGCATCACGCGTGCCGGGGGCGGTTTGCTGTCCCGAGCCGAGAGTGTGTTCTCCCCTGTGGGGGAGATCGCGGGGGACGGTGGGGATATCCTGGCGGAGGAGCCGTTCGTCTGCGCGACAGTCTCGCCACCGGGCTGCGATGGACAGTCAGCGTTTATCGTGACCAGGGCTGGCCCTTGTCGTGGATGGTGAGGTGGTGTCTGGTGGCCTCGGTGCGGGTGGGAGAGATCGTGTCGTCGGTCCTGGATGGATCGCCTGATGCGTCGGACGCGCCTGCCCGGCTGGTGCGGGCCTGCGTGGCGGCGTTGCCGATCACCGGGGTGGGTCTGGTGTTGATGACCGATGCGGGTCCGGCTGGCACGGTCGCGATCAGCGACGGGCGGGCCGGGACGATGGAGGATCTGCAGTTCACTCTGGGTGAGGGGCCGTGTGTGGAGTGCTCTGGTACGGGCCGACCGGTGCTGCAGCCGGACCTGGCCCGCACCGGGCCGGACCGGTGGCCCGGCTTCTGTGCGGGTGCCCTGGATGCCGGGATCCGGGCGATCTTCGCGTGGCCGCTGCGGGTCGGCGGCATCCGGCTCGGTGTGCTGGACCTGTACCGGGACGAGGCCGGGGAGCTGACGGATGTGGAGCTGACCGAGGCGTTGTCGTTCGCGGACGCCGCCACCGAGCTGCTGATGCGGATGCAGGCGCAATCGGGGATGGGCGAGTCGGAGGTCGGATCGTTCCCGTTGGTGGAGGATCGAGCCGAGGTGCATCAGGCCACCGGCATGATCGCGGTCCAGGCTCGGGTGGGAATGGTCGAGGCGCTGGCTCGGTTGCGGGCCCGCGCCTACGCCACCGAGCGGCCCATCGTGGATGTCGCACGAGACGTCTTGCACGGGGTCCGGAACTTCACCGACGAGTGCGATGATGATGCCGGAGGACGATGATGGACGCTCACGGGTCCACGGTCGGCCTCGGACGACCCGATCGGGCGGGTAGCAGCGGGGAGAAGCGTATGGACAGGTCGCAGCGGCTGGCTCAGGTTTTCGTGGAGCTCGCCGACACGTTGATCGACGACTTCGATGTGGTCGACTTTCTGCAGACGCTCACCGAACGGTGCGTGGAGATGCTTGACGCCGACGCGTCGGGGCTGATGCTCACCGACCAGCGCGGCGGTCTACGGCTGATGGCCGCCACGCTGGAGCGGGCCAGGGTCCTGGAGCTGTTCGAGCTGCAGATCCAAGAAGGCCCGTGCCTGGAGTGCTTCACCACGGGGCAGGCCATCACCAACGTCGAGCTCAGGCAGCCGGAGGCCACCCGACGGTGGCCGATGTTCACCCCGGCCGCGCTCGGAGCCGGCTTCGGCGCCACCCATGCGCTGCCGATGCGGTTGCGGGGCCGGGTGATCGGGGCGCTGAACCTGTTCACCGACGAGCAGGTCCGGCTCGGCGACAGCGATCTCGGCGTGGGCCAGGCGATGGCGGACGTGGCCACCATCGGGCTGCTTCATCAACGCGACACCCACGAGCAGACGGTTCTGTCCCAGCAGCTCCAGACCGCCCTGCACAGCCGGATCCAGGTTGAGCAGGCCAAAGGCGCCCTGGCCGCCCTGGC
>JAICSB010000761.1 GCA_025937115.1 Pseudonocardiaceae bacterium
CGGACAGGACACAACGATCACCGATCACAACTCCGTTCATGCCAGGGAGGGTTTCCTACCACACCGCCGCCGGCAAGGGGCCAGTTCGTGTGGCGCGACCCCGACCGTGGCGCCCGTCGTCAGCTCGCTGCCGACGACCATCACCGCCCGCCGGCCCGCCGATCAACCTCGACCACCGACGCCGTCCGCGCTCGATCCACGTCGTCCTTGGCCCGGTGACGGTGCCGATCAAGCGCACAGCTCCAGCCGCGCCATCGACATCGTCAACGACGAATCGCTCCCCGGTGGTCGCCTTCCGCGATGACGTTCAACACCGCCCTGACCCCCGGCGGTCGAAGGCGCACACCCAGTTGGTGTCAACGCCTATTGATTGGCCGACCAGCTAGCCCGAAGCCCACAACCCACCTACGGCTCCCACGCGGGATCCGATAAATCGCTGGATCTCGTCCGAAACGATGCGAGAAAAATGTGACGGCACGGAACGGGTCACACATCGGTGTGGACTGGCGCGGCGCCTGACGTGTCCCTCCACCCCGGTACCGTCATTCGTCGAAAACACAGTTGTCCGGCGAGCATCGGCCGTCTTGGGAACGATCTGTTATCGGTCCGCCCGAAGCGCGGAAGACAAAGCAGATGTCTTTGTTCCATAGGGCTTGACTTCCCGCCGTGAAGGAAGCGTCCATAGACCCGTAGCCCGATCTACCGGCAGCGCACCGAAGGGCTACACCCCCCGGGGGCACGACCACCCATTCGACATCGCTCACCATGAAATGAGGTCGTCATGCCCAGCAAAAACCACAACACCCGCACGAACACCGCTGCCCGGGCGCCGCAGGCCCTGCCCGACGCCACCCCAGCCACCGCAGGGCGCACCGGCGCTGAGGACAAGCTGTGGGCCACCCTGCACGCTCACCCGTCCACCGCCACCGCCAGCCTCGCCGTCCTCGCCGGGATCGGCCGCTCTACCGCAGGGAAGATCCTCACCGCTTGGGTCGCCGAGGGCTGTGTGACCCGCGCCTCGGGATCCGACCAGGGCGGGCGACGCGGCGCCGACACCTGGACGATCTGCGACACCATCGCCGATAACATCACCGAGCCCACCGTCAATCAGCGGCCGGACATGGTGGTGTTGGGCGAGCCGCTGCATGACACCGCCTCTGGCACGGCCGACGATGCGGATGGAGAGGTGGCCGGACCCACGGACCACGATGGGACAGAGCAGCCCCCAGGGTTGCACACCACGCCCGGCACCGATGCCACCGGCGACGAGGGTCAGCAACCTGCGAAGGCGTCACGGCTAGGCAAGGGCGCGCTGCGCGGTATGGTCGAGGACTACCTCGCCGAACACACCGGCGAGCAATTCAGCCCCAGCGCGATCGGCAAGGCACTGAACCGGTCATCGGGCGCCGTCAACAACGCGCTGGAAAAACTCGTCGCCGACGGATACGCCGTCCAGACCCAGGACAAACCCAAGCGGTTCGCCGCCAAGGCCACGGCCCCCGAATCCACCGCTTGATAACCGACACCACACCCGCGCCACTGGTGGTGGCCCGCCCTCTCATACAGGTCACCACCGGGGACGGGGTGACCCGTACCAACATCATTGATGCGTTGAACAGGCGAGCTGGGGTGTAAGTATTCCAACTCTGTCGTATTC
>JAICSB010000108.1 GCA_025937115.1 Pseudonocardiaceae bacterium
CTGTCCGAGCGGACCAAGGTGGTGGCCTTCACCCACCAGTCCAACGTGATGGGCACCGTCCCACCGGTAGCGGAGCTGGTCCGTCGGGCCCGCGCTGTCGGGGCGCTGACCGTGCTGGACGCGTGCCAGTCGGTGCCGCACTCGCCGGTCGACTTCGCCGCGCTGGACGTCGATTTCGCGGCCTTCTCCGGGCACAAGATGCTCGGCCCGTCCGGGGTCGGCGTGCTCTACGGCCGTCGCGAGCTACTCGAGGCGCTGCCGCCGTTCCTCACCGGGGGGTCGATGATCGAGATCGTGAAGATGGAGGGCTCAACCTACGCCCCGCCACCGCAGCGTTTCGAGGCCGGCGTCCCGATGACCTCTCAGGCGGTCGGTCTCGGTGCGGCGGTGGACTACCTGTCGGCGATCGGCATGGAACGCGTCGCCGCGCATGAATATGCCCTCACCGAGCAGGCGCTGACCGGCCTGTCCGAGATCGATGGCGTGCGGATCATCGGTCCGAGCGATTGCGTCGATCGGGGTGGCGCGGTGTCCTTCATGATTGGCGACGTGCACGCACACGACGCCGGGCAGGTACTCGACGACCTGGGCATCGCGGTACGCGCCAGCCACCACTGCGCCTGGCCGTTGCACCGTCGCTTCGGGATCGCCGCGTCGGTCCGGGCCAGCTTCGCGGTGTACAACACGCCCGCTGAGATCGATGCGCTGCTGGCCGGCGTGCAGGAAGTGCGCCGCTTCTTCCGGGTGCCCGCATGAAACTGGAGCAGATGTACCAGGAGATCATCCTGGACCATTACCGCCATCCGCACCGCAGCGGCCTTCGGGAGCCCTTCGACGCCGAGTCCTACCAGATCAACCCCACCTGTGGGGACGAAGTGACGCTGCGGGTAGCGCTCGACGGCGATCGGGTCGCCGACGTGTCCTACGACGCGATCGGCTGTTCGATCAGCCAGGCGGCGACGTCGGTGCTGACCGACCTGGTGGTAGGCCGGACCGTCGCCGAGTCGGCGACCACGATGGACGCCTTCATGGCGATGGTCCAGAGTCGCGGGAAGGTGGAGCCCGACGAGAAAGTGCTGGAGGACGCGGTCGCCTTTGCCGGCGTATCGCAGTACCCGTCCCGGGTGAAATGCGCCTTACTGGGCTGGATGGCGTTCAAAGACGCGGTCGGTCGAGCTGAGGCCGGAAGCTCAAATAATGGTGCCCAGCGAACGGAGGCACAGTGAGCCAGAACGAGGAATCAGCGGTCGTGCGCGGAGCGGCTGGCATGCCGGAGGTTGCGATGACCCGTCCGGACGGTGATGTGGCCGACGTCGATGACCTCGAGGAGGCCATGCGCGATGTGGTCGACCCGGAGCTGGGGATCAACGTGGTCGACCTGGGTCTGGTCTACGACATCCGGGTTGACGAGGGCAATATCGCCATCCTGGACATGACGCTGACCTCCGCGGCGTGCCCGCTGACCGACGTCATTGAGGACCAGACCCGTGCCGCGCTGACTGGGGGCCCCGACGGGGGCCTGGTGGACGATGTGCGGATTAACTGGGTGTGGATACCGCCGTGGGGTCCGGACAAGATCACCGAGGATGGCCGAGAGCAACTGAGGGCACTCGGGTTCACTGTCTGAGGTCAGCCGCTCACCCCGGCAGGCCCAACTTCGTCGCTTGCTCCGTGGCTGTGATGTCGCCGGACTGGACGAGGACACCGCACACCGAGTCGGTGAGCTCCTCGCTCACGCGTGCACGTCCGACATCGTTGACGGTGCAGTCGCCGCCGTAGCCATTGTCCGTTCCGCTGCGGTGCTCACCGGCGATCGAGGTGACATCGCCCATCTTCTCGGGTCAGCGGGTGTCGATCTCCCCATTATCGATATCTGATCAGCCGCCTAACCGGCTTCCGTGGCGATGGATCGTTCCCGGGGTGCAGAACCAGCGAGGGTGTCCAGGATGTGCTGCCCGTACTTCGCCAGTTTGTTCTCGCCGACACCGCTGACCGTGCCGAGCCCGGCCAGCGTCGAGGGGGACTCAATGGCGATCTGACGCAACGTTGCGTCGTGGAAGATCACGTAGGCGGGTACGCCTTGCTCCTTCGCGGTGGCGGCGCGCCAGGCGCGGAGCTGCTCGAACACCGGTACTGCTGCATCGGGTAGGTCCACGGGTGCGGCGCGGCGCGCCTTAGTGGCCTTCGCGATTGGCGCCACCCGCTCGGGTTCGCGGCGCAGCAGTACTTCACGCCGCTGGCTCAGTACCTCGCCGCTGGAGTCGGTGAGCACCAATGTGCCGTAGTCGCCCTCGACGGCGAGCAGGCTCTGGGCCAGCAGCTGGCGCACCACCCCGCGCCACTCGCTGTCGCGCAACTCAGTGCCGATGCCGAACACCGTCAGACTGTCGTGGCCGAACTGGGTGACCTTGGGCGTCGTCTTGCCGAGCAGGATGTCGATCACCTGGCCGGCGCCGAACTTCTGGTGACGTTCCCGGTCGAGCCGCAACACCGTGGAGAGCAGCTTTTGCGCGGCGATCGTGCCATCCCAGGTTTCCGGTGGGGACAGGCAGGTGTCGCAGTTGCCGCAGGTGGTGGCGTGCTGGCCGAAGTAGGCGAGTAGCTGACCGCGGCGACACTGCACCGTCTCGCACAGCGCCAGCATGGCGTCGAGGTGGGCGGTGAGGCGGCGACGGTGCGGACCGTCACCCTCAGAACCGTCAATCAACTTGCGCTGTTGCACGACGTCGGCCAGACCGTAGGCCAACCACGCGGTGGAGGCCAGGCCGTCTCGTCCGGCCCGGCCGGTTTCCTGGTAGTAGCCTTCAACGGACTTGGGCAGGTCAAGGTGCGCGACGAAGCGCACGTCGGGCTTGTCGATGCCCATCCCGAACGCGATCGTGGCGACCATGACTAAGCCGTCTTCGCGCAGGAAGCGCGCTTGGTTGCCGGCTCTGGTATGCGCGTCGAGGCCCGCGTGATACGGCAGTGCCTCGATCCCGTTGTGCACTAGAAACTCCGCGGTCTTGTCCACCGAGGCCCGCGACAGGCAGTAGACGATGCCGGCGTCCCCGGCGTGCTCGCTGCGCAGCAGCTCCAGGAGCTGTCGCTTGGGCTCGTTCTTGGCCACGATGCGGTACTGGATGTTCGGACGATCGAAGCTCGCCACGAAGTGACGGGCGTCGGCCAGGTTCAGCCGGGACGCGATTTCCGCGTGGGTCGCCTTGGTGGCCGTGGCGGTCAGCGCGATCCGGGGAACAGTGGGCCACCGTTGGTGCAGCGCGGACAGCGCGAGGTAGTCGGGCCGGAAGTCGTGGCCCCACTGGGCCACGCAGTGCGCCTCGTCGATGGCGAACAGCGAGATGGTGCCACGATCGAGGAGGCTGCCCGTCGACTCGACGCGCAGGCGTTCCGGCGCCAGATAAAGCAGGTCGAGCTCACCCGCCAGGAAGGCGGACTCGACCCGGTGCCGCTCGGATGGCTGCTGGGTGGAGTTGAGGAACCCGGCCCGGACGCCGAGCGCCGTCAGGGCGTCGACCTGGTCCTGCATCAGGGCGATGAGCGGCGAGATGACGACGCCGACGCCTTCTCGTATGAGTGCCGGGATCTGGTAGCACAGCGACTTGCCGCCGCCGGTCGGCATGAGGACGAGCGCATCGCCGCCAGCGGTGACGTGGTCGATGACTTCCTGCTGCGCTCCCCGGAACGAGTCATAGCCGAAGACCCGTTGCAGCATCCGCAGCGCGCCGCTCGCGTCGAGACGGGTAGCGGGGACGACCATTCGGCGATCCTAGGACCTGGGTGTCATCGCCGGTGGCCGTGTTCGGGTTTGGGTCGACCGATCGCAGGGAAGCCGTTGTGCACACCCAACCGTTGTCTCGAGGAGGGCGCCGTGGACGCGCCGATCCGAGGTGTTCGCCATGGTTAAGCAGCGTGGCGGAGTCGAAGTCGAGGATCGCCGCCGCGAGCTGCCCCGAGACTCCGAACTGTTCGTATCACGCCACCGCACCGCCCGGCGACGGCGAACCGACTTATGAGAACTGCGCAGGTGGAACCATCGCATCGTCCGAAAACAGCTGACCACGGCTCTGACGGCGGGGAAAGTACGCTGACCGTCATCGTCGCGCTTGCGATCAACTTGTTGATCGCTGCGATGAAGCTGCTCGCCGGGTTGCTGACCGGATCGGCCGCGATGCTGGCGGAGGCGGCGCATTCGGTCGCCGACTCGACCACGGAGGGGCTGCTGCTGGCCGCGCTGCGGCACTCGGAGCGACCGGCCGACCGGCGGCACCCGTTCGGCTACGGCAAGGTTCGATACTTCTGGGCGCTCATCGCCGCGGTGTCGATATTCGTCACGGGCGCCCTGTTTTCGGTGTATGAGGGCGTGCGCACGATCTTTGGCGGGGGCGAGGAGCAGACCCTGGCGTGGGTGGCCTTCCTGGTGCTTGCGCTGTCCTTCGTGATGGAGGGCATCTCCTGGATCCGGGCGGCACGTCAGATCCGCCGTGAGCGCGATGCTGAGAGCCAAAGCCTGATCGAGTACCTGCGCACCACCGATGACCCGACCGTCAAGACTGTTTTTTTCGAGGACACCGCGGCGCTGGTCGGCCTGCTACTCGCCTTCGCTGGAGTCGGTTTGCACCTGCTCACCGGCTCGGCGTTGTGGGATGGCCTGGCCTCCCTGCTGATCGGCGTGCTCCTCGGAGTGGTGGCTTACCTGCTCGGCCGGACGAACATGCGGCTGCTGATCGGGCAGCAGGCCGACAGACGGCTGGTCCGGGCGATCTACGCGCAGCTCACAGCCAAACCAGAAGTCGAGCAAGTGGTCGATCTGCTCACCATGCTGACCGGCACTGACAAGGTACTGCTCTGCGCACGGGTGGACTTCGCGAACTCGCTGTCCACCGACGAGCTGGAACATGCGTGTGTGCGTATCGACGACGAGCTGCGGCAGGAGTTCACCGATCTGGATGAGATCTTCCTTGAGCCGGTGCCTCGGACCGACCCGTCGCTGCGGGCGCGAGTGATTGGCCGGTACGGCGCAGTACTGGACAACCTTCGCCCATGACTCGGCCGCCCCCATCGTCGGCTGAAGGCGGCGACATGACCGTATCCCGTCGGTCCGACATGACCTACCACCGACGAAATGGCAGCTTCCGAGGGAAATCCCGACGCGAGGACGCCCGTCCCGCTCTTCCGCACAGCCTCGTTATCGGCGCGGCCTGGTCATGGCGGCTGCTGCTGGTGGGAGTCACGGTGTATGCCGCCGTGCGGGTGCTCGTGCTGCTGTCGCTTGTGGTGATCCCGGTGGTCGCCGCGCTGCTGCTGGCGGCGTTGCTGCGGCCGGTAGCGCAGCTGCTGCAGCGGCGTCTTCCTGGGCCGCTGTCTGCCCTGCTGACGCTGGTGATCGCCGCAGTGGTCCTGGGGGGCTTGGGATACCTGATCGGATTGCGCTTCGCGCGGGAGCTACCGACGCTGATCGAGCAGTTGGTCGGTACTGTCCGCCGCATCCGCGCTGTCCTGGGCGGCGGTGGCGTGGGTCAGTTCCAACTCGACCAGATCGAAAAGTCGGTAATCAACTGGTTGCAACGCAACCAGAGCCAGGCTGTCGCCTACCTCACCACGGGGGCCGGATACCTGGTCGAGTTCGCCACCCTGACCGTGCTCACGCTGTTCATCACCTTTTTTCTGCTCTACGACGGCGAGCGGATATGGAGGTGGCTGCGCACACCGCTGCCGGCGCGGCAGTCCCATCGGGTGGACCTGGCGGGGCGGGCAGCTTGGGCCACCATCACTGGTTATGTGCGCGGCACCGCGGTCATCGCCACCATCCACGGCATCGTGATCGGGTTTGTGGTGTTCCTGTTGGGGGTGCCGCTGGCGCTGCCGCTGGGGGTGCTGGTGTTCGTCGGGAGCTTCATCCCGTTCATCGGTGCGCTCGTCGCCGGCGGCCTGGCCGTCCTGATCACGTTCGGCACCCACGGATGGCTGGCCGCGCTGATCCTGCTCGGAGTACTCATCGCGGAGAGCCAGCTCGAAGTCCATTTGCTCCAACCGCTGATCGTCGGCCGTTACGTGCGGCTCCATCCGCTGGCAATCGGGCTCTCCTTCGCGGTGGGCACTGTGCTTGCCGGAATCGTCGGAGCGATCGTCGCAGTTCCCACCGCTGCCGTTGTTCACCAGGCCTGGCCGGCGCTGCGCGGCCCGGATCACGATCGCCGCGCCAAGCCGAAGTAATCAGTGGCCACGCCCGGTGGTTCGCCCATCCATCTCAGGTACCCGCTCCAGCGCGCCACACACAGTGGATTTCTCCCCAGGCTCAGATGCCGCTTCAACAGGGTCGGTGGCGGGTAATCCAAGGAGGCGATCGAGTAAGGAGGCACACATCCGTGGGCACCCATCGAATTGCCACGACGCGGTTGTCTCAGCGGCCGAGCCCGGGCCCCGCGAACACCGTCCCACCCGACCCAGAACCCATCCCCAACCCCGGCCCTGGCCCGCTGCCCCCGGGCCCGCCGAACCCCGTCCCCACCCCACCACCACCAGTACCCGACCCGCCTCCGCCTCCTCAACTGCAGTCTGGGCGTCCGGTGCGGTACCGGGGTCGGCAGTGATGGCGTCACGTTGTGCGCGTGACTGTCCGCAGGTCTGTACACCGCGCGGTCGTTGCGCCGGTGATCCGCGCGGCGTACCCCGCCTATCAGCTATCAACAGGCGTGACGGGGGCTGAGAACGAAGTTCAGTCGTGGATGGAACGCACGGTCATGCGACCGAGCGCAAATGCGGCCAGAGCCGTGGCTAGGGCACCGAGCCCGTAGAAGTAGCCGAGCTGCTCGAACATCTGCAGCCAGTTCGGCCCGAGCGGCGGACCGATCGGAGCCGTCAACCCGTCTACCCGCCACACCATACTGACCACCGGCCCGATGATGAACCAGATCCCGCCGATCAGGGCGAGCCACGCGCCGAAGCCACCGCTGGCCCGATTCGCGCTCGGACCGAGGATCAGACCACCGAGGAACAGGGCGATCCCCGGCAGGATGTTAAACCACAGCCGGTCGTAGGTGAAGAACCAAGGCACTGTGACGCCGAAAGCGTAGTGGAAGTACGGCCCGATGAACGGGATGACGGCGCCCCAAATGCCGAGCAGCACGAGCAGGAAGGCGCTGCCCGCCCCACGGCTGCGCTGCATCGCCAGGCCCGCTTTCCGACCGTCGGGCCGAGCGCCGAGCGAAGACTGTGTCGTCGACATGGCAATCTCCTCAATGAGGGTACTTTCAAGCATCGACCGATTACCCGGTCGTCCTTCTCAACAAACTCGCGCGGTATCGGCGGAGGATGTACTACCCTTCGGTGAGGACGACCGCTGCGTCGGGTTCGGTGACGCGGAAATTGAAGCTTTCTTCCAGATACAGCGTCACCAGTTCGGCGTCGTGCCGGGTATAACCGATCGAGAAGTCCTGCCCGACGTCGAGGATGAAGTCGCCGCCGCGCTTGCTCAGTACCAGGGCACCATCCAGGCCGGGAGCCCACACAACGTCTCCACCGCCGAGGATCTTGGTCAGATGCTCGCGCAACGGATAGCCGCCGTGTTCGGCCGCCTCGGCGATGCGGGTGTATCCCTGCGGGCTGACGGCTAAGGCATACGGACCCTCGATGCCGGCCTGGCGAAGCAGGTTGGTCGCGTTGGCGATTGCGTGTGGATAGGTGTTGGCATCTTGCCCCAGCGTCAACCAGGGATGTGAGCTGCTGTCCACGATTCCGGTGATTCCCGCTTCCGGCCAGCCGTGGAACACCGTGCGGTTCTCGATCAACGCGGCGTCATGCGTGGCGCGGTCGAGATCGCCATAGTCGACGTCGGTGGCGCCGCGTTCGGCGTCCTGCAAGCCGGAGCACTCCACGGTGAAGCTCACCCGCAGTTCGGTCAACGCCAGGACGCGCCGTTGCCGGGCGACCACCGTTTCGAACTTGGTGCCCGGCGGTGCGCTGTCCAGCGAGGCAGTCCGGCCGAGGTTGGTGGCGGAATGTGTCCAGCCGTGTGGCCCGGACCAGTCGACCAGCCGGCGTGCGGCCAACCTGGCGGTGAGCCGGTCCTTGGCCTCGTCGTCGATCTGCTGCCACCCTTTGGCCGGGATGGGTGCGTATTTACGTAACAGATGATCGGTTGTCATCAACGTCCCTTCAGGCTGCCGATACCGAGGGAGTTGTTCGCGTCGCCGGCGGAGATCTCCGCCTCTATTGCGCTGACGTACGCCTGCGGATCCTTGTCGCTGGTATCCAGGCCCTGGGCATCGGAATGGTCTGTCTTGAACTTCAGAAACTCGTGGCCTAGGTTCACGCGCACACTCAGCGGAGTGTTGCGCCGGAAGTCGGGCAGCGCGTCGTCCTCTTCCTCTGCCATATGACTGCTGTTGGCCACTCGTGCGTGCCGGACGCCATCCCACCACTGCGCACTACCGATGGGGTGCCGCGCTGCTTCGCGCACGCCGTCCCGGATGTCGTTGTGATCACCGATCGCATCGACGGTTTCGTCTTCGGCGTCATCGCCACGGCGCAGCAGCTTCGGATAGAAGATGGCCTCCTCAGCAGCGGCGTGCACCTCGAGCAGGTTCGCGAGGGGTTCCCAGATCTCGCGTAACTGCTCGGGTGCGTCGGCATCGTCCAATGCGGCGAACTCCCGACGAAACGTCTCATGATCGTCGAGAATCAACTGTGTGATATCCGACATCGCACCGCTCCTCAGCTCGGGTTCCCAGCTCCGGACCTGCTCAGTTCAGCCGCTGGTACAGCACGACGTTGGGTGCTTCGAATGACTTGTTCGGGAAGCTGCGCAACGCCTCCACGAGACCGCGTGGCCAGCCAGATCTGCCGGGGACCCTGGGTAGTCGAGAACTTCTGTTCGGTGACCTGAAACCCCATAACCCGGGGTGCCCGCTTCGGCGAGCCACTACACATCCGCAGCGCTGATCAGCGAAACTGAGGCGCCAGCGTGCAACTGTGCACTGCCAGCCCTCAGATTCGGTGATCATGAGTGGGCGACATCGGTGACCATGCGGCCGGTAGTCGCCACACCTTGATCCCGGTTGCTGACACCCAATTCGGGTAGTCAGCGGCATGAAATGGATCGCGACGCGCAAGCGGAGGCTCAGCGACTGCAGGCGCGGGCGCCGGGATTTCGCTCCACCATTGGTGCCGGCACTGCTCCCGTCGGCGGTATCGCCGGGTCTCCCGGCCGCGCCGCGGCGAGGGTGGTCCTGACCTGGCGTCGCCGTAGCGGTAGCTGATTGTGGCAGCTGAAATCTCCTCGATCTTGCTGCTGTTCGTGGTGCTCGGTTTCGCCGTGCTACGACCCCGGGGATTACCCGAAGCCGTAGCC
>JAICSB010000109.1 GCA_025937115.1 Pseudonocardiaceae bacterium
GATCCGTCCACCAGCCGAAGCGGAACCAGCACCTCGTAGGCCGGCTCGCCCTGGACGGTGCGCAGCCGGACCACCATCTCAGCGTCGGGCAGGTAGTAGCCGGTGGCCTGGACTTGGCGCCACTCGGTGTTCTGGGTTGGCGCGGCGTGGGCCGCCAGGACGCTGCGCAACGGTCGTGGCGGGATGCCGAAGGAGCGTTCGATCGCGGTGTTGGTATCCGCACGTTGCGCTGCGCGACGAAATTGCCACGGCGCAAGCAAGGTGAACGCTGCCACAGCGAAGCAGATCACCACCGCCGTCAGCGCCAACCAGCCCGGGCGCAACAGGAACCGCCACCGCATATCACCACGGTAGCCGGTACTCATCCACACGCTCATCCCAACGCCGCCCGCGCGGCCGCTACCGCGCTGCTGCCGTAGCCGCCACCGAACAACACCGCGTGCACCAGCAACGGGAACAACTGGTGCAGGGGGACACGCTGTGGCCACCCGGACGCCAGCGGGGCGACGTCGGTGTAGCCGGCGAGCACCCGCTCCAGATGCGGGAAGCCGAACAGCGCGAGCATCGCCAGGTCCGTTTCGCGGTGACCGCCGTGCGCGGCCGGGTCGAGTAGCCACATCCGTCCGTCGGCGCCGGCGTGGACATTGCCAGCCCACAGATCGCCATACAGTCTCGCCGGCGGCTCAGCCGGTCCGGCCAGCTCTTCGACCTGCTCGCAGGCGCGGCGCACCACGCGCGCGCCGGCGGCATTCACCGCGCCGCTGTCCACCGCGCTGCGCAGGTAAGGCAACACGCGTTGCTCGGCGTACCACTGCGGCCAGTGCGGCCCGGTAACGTTGGCCATCGGCGCGGCACCGATCCACGCCTGCTGGGAGCCTCCAGGGGGTGCGGCGCCGAAGGTGGCAGCGCCCGCGGCGTGCAGCGTGGCGAGCTGACGCCCGAGCCGCTCGGCGGCGGCGCCATCCGTTCGGCCAGCCGGGATGTATTCGGTGACCAGCCACTGCTCGTCATATCCGTGCACCTGCGGCATCGGCGGCCCGTCGGGTACCCGCAGCCAGCGCAGTCCCGCTGCCTCGGCCATCGCCTGCCCCGGTTGCGCCCGCTTGGCTACCACGGCGCGCCCGTCGCCCAGCTCAAGACGCCAGATAGCGCCGTGGGGCGCCGCGGTCCGCACCGGCTGGCCGGTGATCGCGGCGACGGAGTCGGCGGGGGTGCTCATGCGGGCGTCATGACCGCTCACGCACCCACGCCAGCAACCCGGGCATCGCTGCGCGAACCATGCTCAGCACGTCGTCGAAGCCGTGCTCGCCGTAGTACGGGTCGGGCACGTCAAGGGCCTGACCAGCGGCCTTATCGAATGATCGCAGCAGCACAACTCGCTGCGGATCACCGATCAGCCGGCGCAGATCCGCGAGATGCCCGGAGTCCAGCGCGACCAGCAGGTCGGCGGACAGGTGCTGCGCGCCGAGCTGCGCTGCGACATGCTCGCAGGGGTATCCAGCCCGGCGCAGCGCCTCGGCGGTTCGCGGATCCGCAGGATTACCAATGTGCCAGCCACCGATTCCCGCACTGCTCACGCGCACCCGGTCGGCCAGGCTTTCCCGGCCCAATGCGTCTGCGAAGACGATCTCGGCCATCGGCGAGCGGCAGATGTTCCCGGTGCACACGAAGCACACGTGATAACGCCCTGAGTTTCCCACATCGCCTAGTGTGGCCGATTCTTGGAGCTTGGACGTGGTGCTAGCTGTGCTTGGCCACGGTGAGGAGCACCGCGGCAGCTTCCGTGGCCTCGAGCGAGTGCCGGGAATGAGGCACGATCAGAAGATCTCCGGACGAGCCGTGCCAGGACGTGTCGCCCGTCCTCAGAACAACGTGCCCGTGCAGGACATGGACGGTCGCTTCCCCCGGGTTTTCATGGTCATCGAGTTTCTGACCGGCAACCAAAGCGATCAGAGTTTGGCGCAGCACATGTTCGTGTCCGCCGTATACAGTGTGGGCGCTTCGACCACTTGATGAGTTCTGCGCGAGGTCGAGTTGTTGACGCACCAGGGCGGTCAATGAGAATTTCTCCATTCAAGCCTCTCCTTCATAGATTCAGACCCGCTAGATGGATTGTCGATAACCGAAGAACTCGTGGTCCTGGTTGTAACCGCCGTAGCCGCCGCCGAGCTGCGAGTAATGCGCGACAAATTCCACTCCCTTGATCCACTTAACCTGTTTGAAGCCGAGCTGGGTCTCGTTACGCAGGCGGAGCGGGGCGCCGTGGCCAAAGGACAGCGGCCGGTCGTTCATGTCGTAGGCCAACATCGTCAGGCGGTAGCTCATCTGCTCGATGGGATGTGCGTCGTAGTAGACGCCCTTGTCCGGGCCGTCACCGAGGGAGTAGAAGACGACCCACTTCGCTTCTGGCTGCGGGGTGACGAGGTCCATGATGGTCTG
Organism: Pseudonocardiaceae bacterium; assembly: GCA_025937115.1. The sequence continues at coordinate 2,440 of JAICSB010000109.1, forward strand.
CATCGACACCCCACCCCACTTGGCGATGCCCGACCAGCCCTGAATGCAGAAGTGCTGGGTGATCTGTTCATGTGACGGAAGCGCCCGAAGCTCTGCCAGATCGAGCTCGACGGGGTTGTCGACCAAGCCGTTGATCTGCAGCCGGTAGTCGGCGAAGTTGCCCTGCCGCAGCGCCTGGTATTCCGGCGAATCGGGATACTGCCCGTTGTGCCAGAAGTAGGGCGAGATGTCCTTGTCGGTGTACTCGCCTGGGGCGGAGTCCAGGTGCTCGAATAGGCGTTGCACAGGGCCTATCAGCGCGAAGCCGACCCGCTGCACCACCCGCGGATGACGCAGGGTGAACGGGGTAGCGGCAACCCAGCCGACGATGACCACGACCATGGAGGCCGCGAAGACTCCGAAGCCGACCCAGCTGTCGTCGTTTCGCCCGGCGTAGATATGGTTGAGATTGCGCAGCAGACCGGTGGTGAATACCAGGGTGACGTGGATCACGATGAACAGCAGGAACCAGACCAGCACGAGGAAATGCAGTGACCGTGCCGTCTGGACGCTGAGCACCTTGCTGATCCGCTTGAAGCGGGTAGACAGCGCGGGTGACATGCCCAGGCCGGTGATGACCGCGAGCGGGGCAGCGAGAAAGACCGTGATGAAATAGGCGATCAGCTGCAGGCCGTTGTATGCCACCCACCCGGTTTCGGTCGGCCAGTTCAGTGACAGGTACTGGATCAGCACCGACCCGGCGTTGGGGACGACATCCCAGCTGGTAGGGATCAGTCGCCGCCACTGCCCGGTCGCGAACAGTAGAACGTAGAAGGCCAGGCCGTTGAGCAACCACAGAGTGTCGATGCCCAGATGCCACCAGCGGGCCAGCCCGATCGAGTGCCGAATCCCGGGCAGGCCGATCTGTCCTGGCAGGCTGATGGAATCCTGCTTCGCGGTCCACAGTGGGTCGGCGGGAACCGGCTTCTGAATGCGGAACCAGTCCTTGCCCGGAGTGCTGTGCCGGGTCCAGTACAACCGAGGGTGGTCACTGAGGATCTGCACCCCTGACCGGATGATGAAGATCATCAAGAACAGGTTGAGAAAATGCAGCGCTCCCACCCAGAGGGGCAGCCCTGGGTGCGGCCCGGAGCCGGTTGCTTCGACGGTGCCGGGGTAGCGCTCGATGAACCTTGCCACCGACGGGGTAGCGCGCAGGCCCTTCGCGGCTGCCACCGCGACGATCAAGACGACGAACCCGATCGGTAGTAACCAGAGCAGGTTGAACCACCTGCTGCGGCCGACCCGTATCCGGGGAGCGATACCGTGTGCCTGCGGTACTGCCCCAGCCCAAGTAGCGGGATCGACGGCGTCTTCGCCCGTGGTCAGCTGCGACCGGAAGCTCTGCACGGCTAGGCGGCGGTTACGCGGGCCAGCCGGCGGGTGCTTGGCCAGCGGACGTCGTGTGCCCAACCGAACTTCTCGAAGATCCAGATCAGTCGAGCGGTCATGTCGAGCTGGCCGCGGCGGACGCCGTGACGGGCACAGGTCGGATCAGCGTGGTGCAGGTTGTGCCAGGACTCGCCCATGGACAGGATGGCCAGCGGCCAGAAGTTGGTAGAGCGGTCGCGCTGGGTGAACGGTCGGTTCCCGATCATGTGGCAGATCGAGTTGGTTGACCAGGTGACGTGGTGCAGCGCGGCGACCCGGACGAGTCCGGCCCAGAAGAACGCGGTCAGCCCACCCCACCACGACCAGCTGATGAGGCCGCCCAGCAGGATCGGCATGGTCAGGCTGAGCGTCGACCATCCGGCGTTCTGCTGGTTCACCCGGCGGATGTCAGGATCGGCGAGCAGATCGGGGGCGAACCGGTAGGTGTTGGTCTTGTCCCTGTCGAACAGCCAGCCGAGGTGGGCGTGCCAGAAGCCCTTGGCCACCGCTGCAGCGGATGTGCCGAAAAGCCAGGGTGAATGGGGATCGCCCTCCTTGTCGGTGAAGATGTGGTGGCGTCGATGATCGGCGACCCACGTGATGATCGAGCCTTGGAAGGCCATGCTGCCCGCGACCGCGAGCGCGATCCGCAGGGCACGGTTGGCTTTGAAGGCCCGGTGGGTGAAGTAGCGGTGGAAGCCTGCGGTCACGCCGAGGCCGCACAGTAGGTAGAAGAACACGGCCAGACCGATGTCGGTCCAGGTCAGGCCCCAACCCCAGGCGAAGGGGACGGCGGCGATCAGGGCAAGCGTCGGCAACACGATGAACAGCGTGACGAGGAGCTGTTCGCTGCCGGGGCGCCGACCGTGCAACATCGGGCGTGGTCCGGCGCGGGTGCCCCGGCTGGTGACCAACTCCTGAACGTCATCTTCTGGCTGGTTGGCCAGCGGTGCTGGAGCTGACTGGTTTCTTGGGGCGGGGGTGGATGCCGCGGCGGGGGTGCTCATCGTCATGGTTCCTCAAGTCGTCATCACGATCGGTGACACCACGGTGGTGCCACCACGTGCCGAGCAACGCTGAGTGCTCCATGGCGGGGTCTGGGCCATGTCCACTGCGCCGGCTCACGGCCGGTAACAACTGCGTTGGACGTGCCGGTGCGCGAGGCGTGCGCGTCCTACCGCACATCCTAGCCGGGCTTACCGCCGCGGAACTGAGCCCAGTTATCCGCAGCGAGTACGACCTTGCGGCTTGACACTCAGGTAGTTTTCTGCAGTCCGTGGAAGTCGGAATTGCCGCGCGCGGAGGTGGCGCCGTACGCCAGCGCAGGCGTCCGGGCGCGATAGCGTGCATGTCCACATGGACCAACTGCTGCGGCACCACGGCGATGTCGACGCCGCACCGGGTTTGCTCGACTTCGCTGTGAACGTGCGTGGCGGCCAACCTCCGGTGTGGTTGCGCGAGCGGCTGATTGCGGCGTTGGACGGCCTCGGCCGCTATCCCACCGCTGTGCAGGACGCCGCCGCCCGCGCCGCGGTGGCCGCCCGGCACGACCGTGACCCTGCTGAGGTGCTGGTGCTTGCTGGGGTGGCGGAGGGTTTCGCGCTCTTGCCCGCGCTGGCACCCCGATCAGCGGTGGTCGTGCACCCGTCGTTCACCGAACCAGAGGTGGCGCTGCGCCGGGCGGGCATCACGGTAAGGCGAGTGTTCACCGACACCGCACACCGGTTGCAGCCCCAGCGAATTCCCGTCGAGGCCGATCTGGTGGTGCTCGGCAACCCCACCAACCCGACTTCGGTGCTGCATCCAGCCGAGGTGCTGCGCGCACTGGCCCGGCCAGGACGGGTGCTCGTAGTAGATGAGGCCTTCGCCGATGCGGTCCCCGGGGAGCTGGAATCGATGGCAGCCGATCGCTACACTCGCGGCCTGCTGGTATTTCGCAGTCTCACCAAGACCTGGGCACTGCCAGGGCTCCGGGCGGGCTACGTGCTGGGCGCGCCCGATCTACTGGCCCGGCTGGCGGCGCCGCGGCCGCCATGGCCTGTCGGCACCCTGGTGTTGGAGGCGGTGCGGGCCTGCAGCGCCCCAGCTGCGGTCGCCGAAGCCACTGCCGCGGCTGAGCAGGCCGTGCAGAACCGTCAGTGGATGGTCGATCAGCTGGCCGGCCTGCCGGGTCTCACGATCCAGCAGCCAGCCGCGGCACCGTTCCTACTGTTGCACGTGCCTGGAGGTGAGCGGGTCCGCACCGTCTTGGCCGACGCCGGCATCGCCGTCCGGCGCGCGGACACCTTCCCGGGCTTGTCGCCCGACCACCTGCGCGTCACGGTGCGCCCGCCTGAAATCGCTCGTGTGCTCGTAGCCGCCCTGCGGGCTGCCCTGTCATGACCGCCGACGCCATTCGGAGCCCAATGGCGATAGGTCGGCGCGCGGCCCTCGGCGGTACGGTCAATGTCCGCAACCAACTTGGGAGGCTCACGCGGTGAACGCCGATCCCGCCGCACAACGCCGGCTGCTTGATCTGGCCGCGGTGGACGCCGAGCTGACCCGCGCCGCGCACCGCCGCCGGTCGTTGCCCGAACTCGTCGAGGTCGAGCAGGCGGACAAGTCCCTGCAGTCTGCCCGGGACGCGATGGTCGCCGCGGAGACGGCGGTGTCGGACCTGGACCGCGACATCCGCAAGCTGGAAGCCGAGATCGAGCAGGTACGGACCCGGGAGGATCGGGACCGCGGTCTGCTCGATTCCGGATCGATCTCCTCGGGTAAGCAGCTGGAAGACCTACAACACGAGTTGGCGACCCTGCGGCGTCGCCAGACGGTGCTGGAGGACGAGCTGCTGGACGTGATGGAGCGGCGCGAGGCCACCGCCGCCGACCTTGAGCGCGGCCGAGTGGGGTTGGTCGACGTAGAGCAGCGTCGGCTCGATGCCGTTCGCCGCCGCGATGAGGCATTGGCGGACGTGATGTCGATCGAAGAGCACGGTGCGCTAGAGCGCCGCGTGCTCATCGGTGAGCTGCCCGCGGATCTGGCGTCGCTCTATGAGCGGATCCGGGCCCGCAATGGTACCGGTGCGGCGTTGGTGCGCGAGGGCCGTTGTGGCGCCTGCCGCTTAGAGCTGGACCGCACCGCGATCGGGCACTTGCGGGACGCCGCCTCCGACGAGGTGGTGCGCTGCGAAGAGTGCGGTGTTGTTCTGGTGCGCACCGCTGAATCCGGCCTGTCAACCCCGTCGGATCTCTCAGCGGAGTCCGGTCGGTGACCCGGCGCGTCATCATCGAGGCCGACGGTGGCTCGCGCGGCAACCCCGGTCCGGCCGGGTACGGCGCGGTGGTACGCGACGCCGACACCGGGGAGCTACTCGCGGAGACTTCTGGGGGCCTGGGCACGACCACCAATAACGTTGCCGAGTACACAGGTCTCATCGCAGGGCTGCGCGCCGCGGTCAAAGAGGGCGCTCAGTGCGCCGAGGCTCGGCTGGACTCCAAGTTGGTGGTTGAGCAGATGAGCGGCCGGTGGCAGGTCAAGCAACCGCACCTGCGCCCGCTGGTCAGCGAGGCGGCCGAGCTATCCCGCCAGCTCGGCGAGGTCAGGTACACCTGGGTGCCGCGAGCCCGCAACGCGCACGCAGACCGGCTGGCCAACGAGGCGATGGACGCCCAGGCCGGCATCACCCCGCGCGCGGCGGCGCACACGGCCCCACCGTCGCACTGGACCGGCGCCACCGGCTCCCCGACCCGGCTGCTGATGCTGCGGCACGGTCAGACCGAGTACTCCGCGCAGCGCCGCTACTCCGGGCGCGCGGACCTGCCGCTGACTGAGCTGGGGGAGCGCCAAGCGGCCGCTGCCGCCGCTCGGCTCGCCAACACCAACGGTGTCGCTGCGGTGGTCAGCTCGCTGCTGCGGCGGGCGAGGCAGACCGCCCAACCCGTGGCCGATGCGCTGGGTGTGCCGTTGACCGTCCACGATGGACTGATCGAGACCGACTTCGGCGCCTGGGAGGGTTTGACCTTCGCCGAAGCCCGAGACCGGGATCCGGACCTGCACACCAGGTGGTTGACCGACACCTCGCTGGCCCCCCCGGGCGGCGAGAGCATGGACGCGGTTCACCGAAGGGTTCGCCGGGCGCGTGACCAGTTGATCTCAGAGCACGGCGCCGCGACGCTGATCGTGGTCAGCCACGTCACGCCGATCAAGGCGCTGCTACGGATGGCGCTGGACGCCGGACCGTCGCTGCTGCACCGGTTGCACCTGGATATCGCATCGCTGTCGGTGGCGGAGTTCTATCCCGACGGTCCCGCCACGGTGAGTCTGGTTAACGACACTTCCTATCTCACCTGATGAACAGGTAGATCGACACCGCCAAGCCGACCACAACCACTGCGGCTCGCAACGCCGGCTCGGGCACCCGACCGGCGAGCTTCGCACCGACGAAGCCCCCGACCAGAGTGGTGGGGGCGAGCAGCGCGACGGCCAACCAGTCCACCGGTGCACCGATCCCGAAGACCACCACCGTGACCGCACCGATGATCAGCGAGAGCACACCTTTGGCGGCGTTGAGCCTGCGGAGGTCGTCATGCGTGGTGAGGGCGAGCACCGCGATCAAGATGACACCGAGCGCCCCACCGAAGTAGCCGCCGTAAATGGCACCCAAGAAAACCGCAGGCAGCAAGATCGCCCGGCGGTCCGGAGCATCGGGTTCGGGTTCGCTGATCCACCGCGAGAGCCACGGTTGAATCCCGAGCAGCACGCTGGCCAGCGCCACCAGCGCGGGCACTACCGCGTCGAACACCGTGGCAGGCAGGACCAGCAGCAGCAGGCTGCCCCCCAGTGAGCCTGCCATTGCCACACCCACTGTCGACAGCACTCGCCTGCGTTGCCCGCGCAGCTCCCGCCGGCTGCCCAGCGCCAAGCCCACATAACCTGGGCACTGGATGACCGAGTTGGTGACATTCGCTGCCAGCGGTGAGAAGCCCACCGCCAGCAGCGCCGGGAACAGCAGCAGCGATCCACCACCGGCCAGCGCATTGACCATGCCTGAGACAAGGCCCGCGACAATCAACAGGGCAAGCTGCGCGGACGGCATGAGGCGCCACGCTAACCCGATGTAGAGCGATCTATGCTGAGGGGGCGGACGAGCTGGCCGGGCGGTCGCGTCGGGCACGGCAACGGGCCCGTCGAGGAAAGTCCGGACTCCTCAGGGCAGGGTGGTTGCTAACGGCAACCCGGGGTGACCCGCGGGACAGTGCCACAGAAAACAGACCGCCCCGCCCCACGAGATCCACGGGGCCGGGGTAAGGGTGAAACGGTGGTGTAAGAGACCACCAGCGTCTCGGGCGACCGGGACGGCTCGGTAAACCCCACCCGGAGCAAGGCCAAAAGGCGCGCCGGTTTCGGCGCGCTGCGCAGGCGATCGAGGGCGGCCCGCCCGATGCCTGCGGGTAGGCCGCTAGAGCCTGCCGGCAACGGCAGGCCGAGATGGATGACCGTCGGCCGGACGCC
>JAICSB010000770.1 GCA_025937115.1 Pseudonocardiaceae bacterium
CTGCTGCCACGCGATCGACCAGGACTGCCGCATCGACATCCGGCTGACCTCCTCGCGTTCCACCAACCGACCGGCGACGAAGGCCACGTCGACGCCGACGCCGTTGCCGAGGCCGTCGAGCAACAGCATCACCCGATGTTGGGCCACGCAGGCGTCCTGGTGCTCACCCAGCATGTCCTGCAGTGCCACCGTCGACGCCACCAGCTCGCGCACCGGTGCGCGCTCGGGCTTGCGACCCGAGGCGGCGACCAGCTCGCCGGTGTAGCGCAACCGCTTGCCCTGGATACGCAGGGCATGCAGAACCTCGTCGGGTGGATCCTCCCCGGCGGCCCGCACCGCCTTGGACAGCCTGCGGTACTCGATGCGGACCAGCTCGACCAGTGACCCGACAGCGCGGCGGTCGCAGGGGGTCGGCAGCGGTTGAGACACCGCAGTCGCCAGCCGGCGCAGCAGGGCGGTGTAGCGGCGGCTACCCAGCACGGCGAGCATCTCGGCACGAGCCGTCTGCCGGTCCGCCACCAGCGCCTCGATCAGGGTCTCCACCGCCTCACGGCTAGTGTCGTCGAAGGCCGCTGCCCGGCCGCGAAAGCGCTCGACAAGCACGTCGGCATCCCTGACCGGTCCCAACGCCCGGCCCAACCAGCCCAGCTCGGCGCGCAGATCGTCGGCCCAGCTCCGGTCCAGCAGCGATCGGGCGGCTTTGAGCATGGCCCGCATCCGGCGCACCGCAACCCGCATCTGGTGCAGCTCTTCCGGGTCCTCGCCCACTCGGGTACCGGGGTCATGGGCGAGCAGGGCACGTAGCCGGGTGTCCAGCGCAGCGCGCAGCTGGTGCGCGGTCGGATCAGACGGTCGGGACCGGACGGGATCACCCAGCTTGACCAGCTTGCCTGGTTGAACGGGTCGCAGGGACCGGCCGTGGTGGCCATGGGTGAGGGCGCTCATCGCCTCGACCTTAGTGGTTCCCAGGCTGGTAGCAGGTTGCCGTCAGTCGTTGGAGTGGAGCATGGCGTTGAGCTCGATGCCGGCTTTGCCCTTGCGGTGTATCGCCTGCACGGCGCCGGTCACGGAGTTGCGGAGAAAGAGGATCCCGGCTGCGCCGGACAGCTCCCGGGCCTTCACCACGGTGCCATCGGGCAGCGTCACCTTCGTTCCCGCGGTGACGTACAGGCCGGCCTCCACCACACAGTCGTCGCCCAGCGATATCCCGATCCCCGCGTTGGCGCTGACCAGGCAGCGCCGCCCGATCGAGATCTGCTCCCGGCCACCGCCCGACAGGGTCCCCATGATCGACGCACCGCCGCCGATATCGGAATCGGCACCAACAACGACCCCCGAGGAGATCCGGCCCTCCACCATCGAGGTGCCCAGCGTGCCTGCATTGAAGTTGACGAATCCCTCATGCATCACCGTCGTACCGGCGGCTAGGTGCGCGCCCAGCCGGACCCGATCGGCGTCGGCGATCCGCACTCCCGAGGGCACCACGTAGTCGACCATCCGGGGAAACTTGTCCACCCCGTAGACGGTGACCGCGCCGAGCTGGCGCATCCGCATCCGGGTGGCCTCGAAGCCCGCCACTGGGCACGGCCCGAAGTTGGTCCACACCACGTTGGGCA
>JAICSB010000309.1 GCA_025937115.1 Pseudonocardiaceae bacterium
GATCCCCACCCGCCCCACCGGTTGACCAGCAGAGACAGTCTGGTCTCGGTCTCTCAGATGATCTATGGGCATGGATTTGGGCATGAGTTACCCTGAGGGTATGACCGCAGCGCGTGCCAAGCGTGGTAGTGAGCGGATCCAGGGCGACATCGAGGCTCGCGGTGACTCGCTGCGCGTCCGGGTCTACGCCGGGCCCGATCCGGTGACCGGCAGACCGGTGTATCTGCGGGAGACGGTGTGCGGCACCGACGACGCGGCCCGCCGCACGGCGCGACGGACTCTCAACCGCCTGATTGCCGAAGCTGAGAAGACACGCCGACCGTCCTCGGGGGTGTCCTTAGTCACGTCATTGACGAGTGGCTGAGGGTTGTCGAGCACGAGGACAGCACTCGCGAGACCTATCTGGGCTACATCGAGCGCACGATCAATCCCGCCCTCGGGCCGATGTCAATCGCCAAGCTGTCTGTGCGCCATCTCGAAACCCTGTACGCTGAGTTGCGGCGGTGCCGCCTGCGGTGCGACCGGACACCCTTTATTGAGCACAAGGCAAACGGCGAGCACGACTGCGTGAAGGTGAAATGCAAGCCGCACGTCTGCAAGCCGATGGCGGCCTCCACGGTCCGGCAGATTCACGCGATCATCAGCGGCGCACTGTCGGCGGCGGTGCGATGGGACTGGCTGGAATCCAATCCCGCGCGGATGGCCCAACGGCCAAAGCAGAAGCCCTCAGAGCCCGACCCCCCGTCGCCCGCCGAGGCGGCCTGGCTAGTCGATGAAGCGTTCCCGGATGGACGAAGACTGGGGCACCCTCGTATGGCTTGTGATGACGACCGGTTTGCGCCGCGGCGAGGTGTGCATCCTTCGGTGGTCGCGGGTGGACGTGAGCGAGATCGAGATCCGCAGCAGTTACCGGCTGCGCAAGGGCGTCGGCACGGAGAAGGACACCAAGACCCACCAGACGCGCCGCATCGCCCTCGATACCGAGACCGTGGTGCTGCTAGGAGAGCTCAAGCAACGGTGGCAGGCAAGGCTGGCCGATCTCGGGCTCGAGCTGACCGACGACATGTACGTCTTCACTGGTTACCGGCAGATGGTGCCCACCGTGCCCTACTCACCGCACGGTGTGTCCAGCCGATACAAGGACATGGCCGACCGGCTGGGCATCGACACACACATTCACGCATTGCGGCACTACTCGGCGACCGAGCTGCTCAGCGCCGGCATCGACCTGCGCACCGTCGCCGGTCGCCTCGGCCACGGCGGGGGAGGGGCGACCACCCTGCGTGTCTACGCAGCCTGGGTCGCGGCCTCCGGCCGCAAGGCAGCCGAGATCCTCGGCTCGCGCATGCCCAAGCGCGCAAGGATCAGTCCGGCTCAAGCAGCGGACTGCTAGACGCTGGATAGTTTGGTTCGGGGGCACAGGTTGCGTTGCCGGCGAAGGGATCGGACGACGTCGCTGTTAGCGCCGCAATCATATTGTCTGGGCGGCGCCTGCGAGGGGTGTGCGCAACCAGAGTTGCCGACCAGACTGGGATGTGGCAACCTTGGTTGCGTGTAGGTCGACGATTCGGCCCGGAAGCACGGGGTTCCGGACGCCGACATTCACCACGCCGTCAGGATGTCCATCCGGGCCGTTCGGCAGGGAGGTGACCGTGTGTTGTTCATCGGACCCGCCGCGATGGGCCACTTTTGGAGGTCGTCGTTCTCGACGCCCTCGGCGACGACGAACCCGCCGTCGCCATTCACGCTATGCTTCTTCGTTCGAAGTTTGAAAAGTATCTCAGGTGATTGCCATGCCACGCACACGTGAAGAACTCGACCAGGCTGCCGCAGACGCTGAGCGGTGGCTCGACGAGATGGATCCTACCGAGCTTGACGACCCCGCTGCGAACTCGGCTAGCCTCCGGCGCATTGGGTCTGCGTTGGAAGCGGTGACGTCGTCTGAAAACGGGTTAGCTGAAGCTGTGCGCCTCGCTCGGGACGATGGGCGAAGCTGGAACGATATCGCTGTGGTCCTCGGCATCTCACGACAGGCCGCACAGAAGCGGTATGATCGGCCTCGAAGCAAGCGACAGCTGCGTAAGAGCAGCGTGAAGGTGACCGCGCCAGCTGTCGATGAAGCATTGCAAGCGGCCTCTGCGGCATTGCGGCAGGCGACGCAAAACCTCGGACCGGAGCTTGCTAGCCTCAGATCAGTGCTCGATCAGATAGGTCGCAATGTTTTGTCTATGGACAATAACGTGTTCACATCTCTGGGTCCTCAGCTTGAAGCCTTAAGAGGTCTTGGTGCAGCGCTGAGTGGTCCCGTCTACGACATGTCTTCCGCGATGCAGGTGCCGAAAATCAAGATCGCATGGTTTCTCTCGCCAGAGTTAGCCGACCTGTACGCCGAGTACGATAGGTATGCCGACCAAATTGAGCAGATGCCATGGTTCGATGAAAGCATGGACGTGGCTGACGCTGCCGCTCGATACCGCGAGGAGCGACTAGCGTCCGCTGTATCTCAGGCTGAGGTGGCAGACAGTCGCAGGTCTACCAGCGCTAGCAGTGTGGTGGAAGCCGACGAGGAAGAGGACGTTTCGGCAAAGGTGCTTCGAGGTCCATGGCGTAGCGGTGGGGTTTTCGTGGCAGCTGAGCTGAACTTGGATGGAGCAACCGTAAATGACCTCGCGAGGGAGTTGATCTATCGTCTAGGTCCCGCTGCGAGTACATCAGAGCAGGCGGCAGTATGGGTCCTCCGGTTACTACTCGACGAGCGGTTGTCAGGCGTTGCCCCAGTAAATGAAGATGGGCAAGCGGTATCGCGTTGAACCGGCCGCCCGTGCGGTTTAGCACTGCCCACGCCGAGCCTGGTGTCCCGCCCACCGTGAGACGGATATAGTAGCGCAAGTGGGCGATGCTGGCGCCTTTGGACACCATTGGCCCTACAACTCGACGGCAGTTTCGTTCGTCCCTTATACGTAGTTGTTGCGCCAGGTTCGTCCGCGACGCTGCGCCGCGGGTAGTGGCTGTCCTATCCGGATGTCAATGGCGGTGTTCGGGGGTGGTTGGCGGGACTGGTGGCGGAAGTTCGGAGGTAGGTGGCGGGTCTTCGACAACCAGTCCGGCCGGCAGCGCCTGCCGCTGACCGAGGCGTGGTTTTTGCTGCGCCGCGATCACGCCACAGGCCCGCAAAAACCCGTTGGCGGACCACGGCGACCACTGCTACTTTTCCGGAGGCCGTGCGAGAGACCGAGGAGGTGGTACCCGTGAACGTATCGACATGGGTGCTCCCCTCAGGGGTCACGGTCGGACGATAGGTTGTCCGGGAGCGCCGTTTACGAGCACTCCCGAAAGGCACGACCCATGCAATTCACCTCCGAACAGCGCCTCGACGACGGTGTCCTCGAACGCGAATTCACCCTCGGCGGGATCCCCGGCATCCTGTGGACGCCCGGATCCGCATCCGCACCGGCCCCGCTGATCCTGCTCGGCCACCCCGGCGGACTGCACAAGATGTACCCCCGACTGGTGGCCCGGGCCCGGCGCTCCGCGGCGGAGGGCTTCGCCGCGGCCACCACCGAGCTCCCCGGGAGCGGTGACCGGCCCCGTTCCGCCGCCGCCGAGCAGGCCCGCGCCGACCTGCACCGGGCGCTGGAGGCCGGCGAGCCGGTCGACGACGAGATCGTCGACCGGCTCGTCCTCCCGCTGGTCGAAAAGGCGGTCCCGGAATGGCAGGCCACCCTGGACGCCCTCCTTTCGCTGCCCGAGATCGGCGGCCCTGTCGGGTACGCGGGAGGGGTGATCGCCATCGGCCTCCGGCTGGCGGTGGTCGAGCCGCGCATCTCGGCCGCCCTTCTGTTCGCCGGGAGTTTCGTGCCCCGCACCATGTTCGAGGAGGCCCGGCAGGTCACCATTCCGCTGCAGGTCCTGCTGCAGTGGGACGACGAAGGAAACGACCGGCAGCTGGCCCTCGACCTGTTCGACGCCTTCGGCTCCAAGGAGAAGACGCTGCACGCCAATATGGGCGGGCACACCGGCGTCCCGCAGTTCGAGGGGGACGACGGGAACCGGTTCTTCGCCCGGCACCTGAAGTGAGGCCGGGTCGTCAGGCCGGCAGCAGACGATAGGAGCTGTCGGCCAGGATGCCGCTCATCGAGGACAGGTCCCTGTGGGGTTCCAGAAGTCGGCCACCTACGGTGAGCAGCGCTTTCATGCTGCCCGTTCGTACTCGTTGATCAAGCCACCAAGAACTGGGCGGCATGTGGTCCGTTCGTAGCCGGAGTCGGCAACGGGGTGAGTCGGTTGGGGTGGGTGAAGGCCGCAGGCGCGGTGCGGTCGGCGGCCATTGTGGTGCCGAACATATTCCGCGAGCACTGCACGCAGGTGCCGCTGGTTGAAGATCAGCATGCGGTCGGTGAGTTCGGCTCTGACCGTGCGTACGAACCGTTCGGCAAAACAGTTCGCCCGCGGGCAACCTGGAGGAATCCGGACCATGCGGATGCCCACATCGGCCAGGACAGTATCGAATGATGCGGTGAACTGGCTGGCCCGGTCGCGGACGAGGAACCGGAACTGGGTGACGCGATCGTCAAGATCCATCACCAGGTTGCGGATCTGCTGGGTGGTCCACCGGCCGTCGGGGTTGGTGGTGGTACCCAGCAGGTGCACGGATCGGTTGCCCACCTCCAAAACGAAGAACACATAGATC
>JAICSB010000295.1 GCA_025937115.1 Pseudonocardiaceae bacterium
AGCGATGGCCGACCAGGCCCGGACCATCCGGATCCCGGTGCACATGGTCGAGGTGATCAACAAGCTGGGCCGCATCCAGCGCGAGCTGCTTCAAGATCTCGGCCGCGAACCCACTCCGGAAGAGCTGGCCAAGGAGATGGACATCTCCGCGGAAAAGGTGCTGGAGATCCAGCAGTATGCCCGCGAGCCCATCTCGTTGGACCAGACCATCGGCGATGAAGGCGACTCGCAGCTCGGCGACTTCATCGAGGACTCCGAGGCCGTCGTCGCCGTCGATGCAGTCTCATTCACCTTGCTGCAGGATCAGCTGCAGTCCGTACTGGCCACGCTGTCCGAGCGAGAAGCCGGGGTGGTGCGGCTCCGATTCGGCCTCACCGACGGTCAACCGCGCACTCTCGATGAGATCGGCCAGGTCTACGGGGTGACCCGAGAGCGCATCCGGCAGATCGAATCCAAGACGATGTCCAAGCTGCGCCACCCGTCCCGCTCCCAAGTCCTGCGCGACTACCTGGACTGACCTGTCGCGCCAGTCTCCACCGACCACCAACCCAGCGCGCGCAGTCCTGGTTCGAGGGCCCGGCGAGCTACTGGCAGGAAGTCCGCTGAGGTGAGGCGGCCGGCGCCCTCGGGCACGACGCCGAGCAGCGATAGGCCGGTCACGGCAGGCAGATCGATGAGGTTGCACCGAGCGGCAAGGTCAGGCTGGGTAGGCCAGGCACCGATCACAATCCCGACACAGCTCAGGCTGCGGGTGCGCAACGCTTCCACAGTGAGCGCGGTGTGGTTGAGGGTGCCGAGACCGGCGCCGGCCACCACGAGCACCGGAGCCGACAAGGCAGCGGCGACGTCGGCGAGCGTTCCCCCGCTGTCGTCCAGCGGCACCAGCAACCCGCCAGTACCCTCCACCAGCACGAGATCATGCTCGCCGGCCAGTTCCCGGGCCACCGACGCCGTGGTGGCGGTTGTCACGGGGACCAAGCCTGCAAGACGGGCGGCGCGCGCCGGTGCAAGCGGGTCGGGAAAGCGGGCCAGCTCCCGGCACGTGACCGAAGGACCCGCGAGACGCCGTACCTCGTCGACGTCGCCCGGCTGTGCCGCGTCGACGCCGGTTTGGGCAGGTTTGAGTACCGCCACACGACGGCCGGCCGCGACGGCGAGTGCAGCGATTGCCGATGTCACCGTCGTCTTGCCAACGTCGGTGCCTGTCCCGGTCACCACCAGCACGGTCATCTGACCGCGCCGGCCAGTACCGCAGCAAGCACATGGGCCACCCGCGCCAGGTCTGGATCGGTCAGCGCGGCATGGGCCGTCAACCGCAGCCTGCTGGTTCCAGCCGGCACCGATGGTGGACGCAGGCACCCCACCCGCACGCCGTGGCGCAGGCACTCCGCGGCCGCGTCGACCGCGCGCTGCGGCTCACCGAGGATGATTGAGACCATCGCGGACATCGGCCGAGGTGTGCCGGCTGTGTTGGCGATGGCAGCGGCAGCGTCGAGGACCCGGCGCGGCAGCGCAGGCTCGCCGCGCAGTACCTGCAATGCCGCCAGTGCCGCGCCGGCAGCTGGGGGCGCCAGGCCGGTGTCGAAGATGAAGCTGCGCGCCGTGTTGACGAGGTGGTCGACCACCACGCGAGAAGCCAGCACCGCCCCGCCTTGGCTGCCCAGCGACTTCGACAGGGTGACCGTGGCCACCACATCGGGCTCGCCGGCCAGGCCATGTTCGGCGAGCAGTCCGCGCCCGCCAGGTCCGCGCACGCCGAGCGCGTGCGCCTCATCGGCCAACAGAACCGCGCCATGCTGCCGGCAGACCGCGTGCAACTCCGCCAGCGGCGCGAGGTCACCTGTGACGCTTCCCACTGAGTTGGTGACGACCAGCGCCCGTTGCTCAGTTCGGCTAGCCAGCGCGGCGTCGACCGCGCAGACATCACCGTGCGATGTCACCACGACCCGCGCCCGGGACAGCCGACATGCGTCCACCAGCGAGGCGTGGCTTGCGGCGTCGGACACGACGAGACTGCCCGAGCCGGACAGCGCTGTCACCGCGCCGAGGTTTGCGGTGTAACCCGAGGAGAACACCAGGGCCGCCGGCGCGCCGCAGAACGCGGCGAGCTCGTCCTCCAGCTGCGCGTGCAGCTCGGTGGAGCCGGTGATCAGGCGCGATCCCGTCGACCCCGTACCCCAGATACGCGCCGCATGCACCGCGCCTTGCACCACCCGAGGGTCCCTAGCCAGACCTAGGTAGTCGTTGGATGCGAGGTCGACCACCGTCTCGCGCGCGGGCCGCGGCCGGAGTACCCGCTTCAGCCCAGCGGCCCGACGCCCGGCGGCTGCATGGTCCAGCCAGTCCTGGGCTCCGGTCACGATGGATACACCGCCACGACCCGCGAGACTACGACGCGCCGGTCGAGCAATATCCGGTGGCTCCGCACAGCCGCCGTGGCTACGTCGCCAGGGTGGCCACGCCAGGCACCAGACCGCCTGGAATGTGATCATCCGGCACCGGCACGAAACATTCAGCCGCTGAGTCGAGCAGCAGCAGGCGTGCGGTGCTCAGGTCCAGGAACAAACCCGCGACCTGCACTCGGCTGGCGGCGACGGCATCGCGTACCGCGGGGTGGGTGCGCAGCGTCTCTACTTGAAGTGCGACGTTGACCATAGCGAGCCGGTCCACCTCGTCCCGGCCCTCCGCAGTCGCCGCAACACCGACCGGGTGCCCGCTGCGCATGGCCGCCAGACTCGGCAGGCCCCACCGCAACCACTGGCCCAGGGACCCGGTGACAGTCCCGCGCGCGAGCAGGCCATGCATCGCCGCACAGCCGGAATGCCCACAGACCAGGATCGAGGGCACCTTGAGGTGGTTCACCGCATACTCCAGCGACGCGGCGACTGACGAGTCGGACTCGTGCCCTGGGGGCGGCACCAGGTTGCCAAGATTGCGTACCGTGAACAGGTCGCCGGGTCCGCTACTGGTGACTACGTTGGGCACCACACGCGAATCGGCGCAGGTGAGGAAGAATGCCCGGGGACGTTGTTCCGCCACCAACTTCTCCAGGTGCGGCAGCACCTCCGGCACCGAACGGCGATGGTACTCACGCACCCCGGCAAACAGCGGTTGCAAGGCGTCGTGGTCGTCACGTTGGACCTGCCACGCCCACCATGGCGAGAAAGCGCGCGGCAACGCAGGTATTCGCGCCCGCCGGGCGAGGCCGTTGCCGCCGTCACCGTTGTGCCGTGCCGGCCCCACCTCATCCACAACGACGGTGCCACCGTTGCACTCGTGCTGCCGCTGCCATGCGGCGAGGTGGTCATAAGCGGCGTGGTCTAGGAAGTCGACCACCATCTCGATGACGACATGGCTGCCGGCAGGCACCTGGGCCAGTACTCGAGACAGCCGGGGTACGGACAGGAAGCTCAAGGTGCCCTCGACCACTACCCGCCAGCAGGCCGGCTGCCCATCCGACGGCTTCCCTACCTGCTGCGCGTGCACCACCGACCAGACCACCCTGCGTAACACCAGCAGCAACGACAGCCCCAGCCCGATGAGCACACCCTCCAGCAGGTTGAGAAACACCACACCGGCCATCGTGACCAGGTAAATCACCAACTCGCCCTGCCTGTGGGCGGTACGCAGGTCGGCCAGCTTGACCAGACCCACACCGATCACCACCAGCAGACCAGCGAGCGCGGCCAACGGGATCAGCTCGATCAACCCGACGAGCAGCACCGAGAACAGCAGTACCCACACGCCGTGCAGCACTGCTGATGCGCGGGTTCGCGCTCCTGCTGCGACGTTGGTGGATCCACGGACGATCACACCGGTCACCGGCAAGCCACCCAACAACCCCGACAAGGTGTTCGCCGCACCCTGGCCGACGAGCTCCCGGTCGAAGTTGGTTTTCCCGCCCTTGGCTATCTTTTCCACCGCCACAGCTGAGAGCAGGCTTTCCACGCTGGCGATCACCGCCACGGTGAGCACACCGGTGAGCACCCCGCCCCAGCTGCCACCCGGTACGTCCGGCAAGTTCAACGAGGCCAGCAATGAGCCGGGCAGCGTCACCCGATCGACGTCCAGCGCAAGCATCGTGGCCAGCGCCGTCACTCCGACGACAGCCACCAGCGGCGCCGGGATGCTCGGCAGTGGGTGCGGCAGCCTCGGCCAGATCAGCAGCACGGCGATCACCGCAAGGCCCACCAGCGCCGCGCCACCATGAACATTGGCGAGTTGGGTGGGCAGTTCCATGATGTTCGTGATCGCGCCAGTTCGGGCGGAGCCACCGAGTAGCACGTGCAACTGGCCGAGCGCGATCGTGATCCCGATGCCGGCGAGCATCGCGTGTACCACCGCCGGGGAGATCGCGAGCGCCGCCCTGGCCACCCGGCTGAAACCAAACACCACTTGCAGCAGCCCCGCGGCCGCAGTGATGGCGCACATGACGCCCCAGCCGAACTGCACGATCAGATCGGCCACCACCACGGTAAGCCCGGCTGCCGGACCGCTGACCTGCAAGGACGACCCGCCGAGCAGTCCGGCCACGATCCCGCCGACGACTGCGGCGATAAGCCCCGCCATTACTGGCGCACCGGTCGCCACCGCGATACCAAGGGACAGTGGCACCGCGACGAGGAACACCACGAGCGAGGCCGCAACGTCGTGCCGCAACACCGCCCACGCGCGGTGGTGCGCGGCGGGCAACGGAGTGCGAGCGGGGATGGTGGGTACCAAGTGACGGCCTCCGGATCGGCGGTTATGCGAGTGTCCACATCCGTCCGAGCCACATCAGTGCATCGCCGCGCTGCGATACCCCGACGATCGCCGGCCGGTCCGGGGCGGCGGACGTCATTGACCGTGACAACTTGGTTTCTCCCCGTCA
>JAICSB010000546.1 GCA_025937115.1 Pseudonocardiaceae bacterium
GTGTACAAGACCGTGGACACCTGTGCCGCCGAGTTCGCGGCTCGCACCCCGTACCACTACTCAGCCTACGAGAGTGACCCCGAGGCCGAGACCGAGGTCAGCGAGCAGCGGGAACGACCCAAGGTGATCATCTTGGGTTCCGGGCCGAACCGGATCGGCCAGGGCATCGAGTTCGACTACTCGTGCGTGCACGCCGCGATGGCACTGCGCGCCGCCCCTGATAACGAGGGTCGCGGCTACGAGACAGTGATGATCAACTGTAATCCGGAGACCGTGTCCACCGACTACGACACCGCAGACCGGCTCTACTTCGAGCCGCTGACCTTCGAAGATGTCATGGAGGTGGTGCACGCCGAGCGGATCTCGGGCACGGTGGCGGGGGTGATCGTGCAGCTGGGCGGGCAGACCCCGCTAGGTCTCGCGCAGCGGCTTGCCGACGCGGGTGTCCCGGTGGTCGGTACGTCGCCGGCGGCGATTCACCTCGCTGAGGATCGTGGATCGTTCGGCGCGGTGCTGGAGCGTGCCGGGTTGCCGGCCCCCGCCTTCGGCACCGCCACGTCGTTCGCGGAGGCCCGCAAGATCGCCGACGAGATCGGCTACCCGGTGCTGGTCCGCCCCTCATACGTGCTCGGCGGGCGCGGCATGGAGATCGTCTACGACGAGCAGACCCTCGCTGGTTACATCGCCAGGGCCACCGAAGTCACTCCCGAGCACCCGGTCTTGGTAGACCGCTTCCTCGATGACGCCATCGAGATCGACGTCGACGCGCTGTGCGACGGCGCCGAGGTGTATCTCGGCGGGATCATGGAACATATCGAGGAGGCTGGGGTGCACTCCGGGGACTCCGCCTGCGCGTTGCCACCGATCACGCTGGGGGAGTCCGACCTGGCTGCGGTGCGAACCTCGACCGAGGCGATCGCCCGCGAGATCGGCGTCCTCGGGCTGCTCAACGTGCAGTACGCGCTGAAAGACGACGTGCTCTACGTGCTGGAGGCCAACCCGCGAGCCAGCCGCACGGCGCCGTTCGTCTCCAAGGCCACCGCGGTGCCGCTGGCCAAGGCGGCCGCCCGGATCATGCTCGGCACCAGCATCGCGCAACTGCGCGCTGAGGGCCTGCTCATTGCGCATGGCGACGGTGGTGACCTGCCGGCCGATGCGCCGGTGGCGGTCAAGGAGGCCGTGCTCCCCTTCCACAGGTTCCGCACCCCGGAGGGTCAGGGGGTGGACTCGCTGCTCGGGCCGGAGATGAAATCCACCGGCGAGGTCATGGGCATCGACGTCGCGTTCGGTCAGGCCTTTGCGAAGTCGCAGGCCGCGGCTTACGGCTCGCTGCCGACGTCGGGCCGGGTGTTCGTGTCGGTGGCCAACCGGGATAAGCGGGCCATGGTGTTCCCGGCCGCACGGCTAGCTGATCTCGGTTTCGAGGTCCTCGCTACCAAGGGAACCGCGAACACGCTACGCCGCAATGGCATCCCCTGCATCGTCGTGCGCAAGCACTTCGAAGGACCGGACAATATCGTTGACCTGATCAACGCGGGGCAAGTCGATATGATCATCAACACCCCGTACGGCAACCCTGGCCCCCGGGTGGACGGTTACGAGATCCGCACCGCCGCGGTATCTCGATCCATCCCGTGCATCACCACGATGCAGGGCGCCGCGGCAGCCGTCCAAGGTATCGAAGCCCTCATCCGCGGCGACATCACCGTCCGCCCCCTCCAGTCCCTGCACGCCGCCCTCCGCGCCGCCCCGGCCGACCCGCATTCAGCGGGCTCAGCGGGGTTTTCCAGTGTCGAATAACAACGCTCAGCCCCCCGGAAAGCCCACCGAATGCGGGTTCGGTGCACGGTTGAGCGCGGCGGTGGCAGCTCGGGGACCGTTGTGCGGGGGGATTGATCCGCATCCGGGGTTGCTGCAGGAGTGGGGGTTAGGCGACGACGTGGCGGGGCTTGAGAGGTTCGCGCTGGGCGCGGTCGAGGCACTAGCGCCGGAGCTGGCCCTGATCAAGCCGCAGTCGGCGTTTTTCGAACGGCACGGGGCACGGGGCATCGAAGTGTTGGAGCGGGTGCTGCTAGCCGCCCGGGATGCCGGTGCGCTGGTGTTGCTTGACGTCAAGCGCGGTGACATCGGTACCACCATGGCCGGGTATGCCGCCGCCTACCTCAGCGACGGCGCGCCACTGGCGGCCGACGCGATCACCGTCTCGCCCTACCTGGGTATCGGCGCGCTGGATCCGGCATTCGAGCTGGCCGGTCGGACCGGGCGCGGAGTGTTCGTGCTGGCACTGACCTCCAACCCCGAGGGTGGCGACGTGCAGGCCGCGGTCACCGGTACCGGAGCCACCGTCGCACAGTCCGTCGTCGATGCCGTCGCCGCCCGCAACGCCGGCCGGCGTCCCGGCGGCGACATCGGTGTGGTGGTGGGTGCTACCGCACCGCTCGGGGCCCTGCGGCTCGACGCGCTTAACGGCCCGATATTGGCGCCCGGGATAGGCGCGCAGGGCGCCTGCCTGGCCGCCTTGCCGGAGATCTTCGGGGCGGCGATCCGCCACGTCGTGCCAACGACATCACGTGACCTGCTGCGCCATGGGCCACACCCGGCCTCACTACGACACGCCGCTCGACGAATCGCCGATCAAGCTGGCGCCGTGCTCCGTCCACTGGCCGGACAGCGCGGCGGTGGCACCCCGGGTTAAGCGGCTGGTCGCGTGGGGGATACGGTCGCCGCACTATCCAGATTATCCCTTAGCACTAGCAATCGACGGAGGAGACCGTGGCCCTTCCCCAGCTGACCGAGGAGCA
>JAICSB010000251.1 GCA_025937115.1 Pseudonocardiaceae bacterium
CACCCGCTCGTGAGTGGCATTCAGTGCTGGAACACTGTTACGCACTCACGAGGTCACTCGGCCACGCGATAGCGTGCCCACGTGACCAAAACGAAGTCCCGTCGGCCCGCCGACGGCCAAACCAACCCCCGCCAGGCCTGCCCCTGCGGCTCGGGCAAGAGATACAAGGCGTGTCACGGCGCCCCCGGGGGCGCCCAGGACGTCGTCGTCCGCCGTCCCTTCGCCGGCCTCGCAGCAGAGTGCCAACTCATCGCGCTGCGCGAGTTCGTGCCATCGGCGACTGCACCACTGCCGCTGGCGCAGCCCGCTGGGCGCGACGTCACGCTGGCTACGGTGCTGCCGACGGCGGCTGCCGCGATCGTCCGACCCGATAACATGGCGCTGGTCGGCTTGCAGGTGCTCAGCAGCTCCGCGGACCTGTCCCGGGATCTCGGTCGGGCGGTGAGCTGGGCGCTGGCCGCGGAGCCGGGCTCGGTGCTGCCGACGGTCAGCACCACCAGCGACGGTGAGCAGATCCGGCTACAAGACCTGCTCACCCCCGAGGCACCGCTCGACATCACAGTGCACCCCGACTTCGCCTGGTGGATCCCCGGTGAGGAACCCCCGTCCGGCGAGGCGGCGGCCTCGTTGCAGCAGGCCAACGCCGCGATCATGCCGACCGAGGCGGTGACTGGGACCGGGATCGAGGCGGCCTACTGGGTCGATGCCGGCGATAAGGCGCACCTGCGATGGGTTCGCCCGGAGCCGGAGGAGCAGCTGCTTGCCGCGCTGGCTCGGCTGGCTGCCCGTAATGAGCTCGACCTTGGCGGGGACTCCCGGTTCGCCGGCTCGTTTCGTGCCCACGGCGTGCTGGTGCCGGTCTGGGACCTCGACCGCGAGCAGCACGCTCGGGAGTGGGTAGCGCCCGCGGAGGCTTTCGCGCCCCGGCTGACCGAGGCCCTGGACTCGTTGGACGCCACGCCGCTCACCGACCCCGAACGCCGCGCCCTCCGCGGCCTCCGCGGCCGCCAAATCACCATCCGCTGACCCACTCTGCGCATTCAGCGGGCTCAGCGGGGTTTGCCCGCCTCGAATAACCCCGCTGAGTCCCACTGAATGCGAGTTGGCGGAATTAGGGGAGCCAGGTGACGCGGCCGTGTAACAGCGCGTAGCCGACGAAGGCCACGGTGTCGATCAGCGCGTGCGCGATCACCAGTGGCCAGAGGCGGTTTGTTCGTTGCCAGACCCGGCCGAAGATCACGCCCATCACCAGGTTTCCGACGAATCCGCCGAAGCCCTGATAGAGGTGGTAGCTGCCGCGCAATGCCGCGCTGGCCAGCGTAGCGCCGGCGCCACCCCGTCCGAGCTGGCGCAGCCGGGTGATCAGGTACCCGACCACCAGCAGTTCCTCGGCCAGCGCATTGGCGACCGCAGCGGCGACGAGCACCGGGACCCGCCACCAGGTGTCGACGAGCGCGGAGGGCGCCACGGTGAGGTTGAGGCCGGCCGCGCGGGCCAGCAGGTACAGGCCCAACCCTGGCCCGCCGATCAGGGCGGCCAGCCCGATGCCAACACCTGCGTCCCGACCGGCCGACCGGCGGTCCAGGCCCACAACGCGCAGCGAGATACCGCTGCGCCACAGCAGGTAGGCGCCCAGCCCTGCCCAGGCCAGCAACTGAATCACCCCGGTGAGCTGGTAGCCGAGGTCCAGCAGCTCGTTCCTACGCCCCGGCGCATTGATCGCCACATGCTGGTTGGCCAGGGAACCGGGAGCCACCAGCGCGTCCAGCAGCGCCAGCAAGCTGCGCAGGCCGGACAGCCCCAGCGTCACCGCCAGCACCAGGACGACCTCGATGATCAGTGCACGGCGTTGCCCTGGATCGGTGACCACCACGGGCTGTGCCGGCTGCGACGGCACAAGCCACCGCTGTATCGCTCCGGTCCGCTCGCTCACCCCCCGACGTTATCCGTCCCCGCCACGCGCCCGCGCATCCCCCACAGCGACGACTCTGCGGCTCCCGAACTCCACGCGAGTGCTGTGCGCAGCGCCCCGGACAGCTCTGTGGTGGAGATCGGGAGCCGCAGAGCGCTCGGCGTACTCGGCGGCGCGTATCGTGGCGGCGTGTGGCGGTTCGCCTTATCCCGGCGGTGGTGGGTCGGACACGTGCTCGTGGTGACCTTCTGCGCGGTGTTCGTCCGGCTGGGGCGTTGGCAGTGGGACCGCGCGCAGTCATCGACCGGCGATTGGCAGAATCTGGGCTACGCGCTGCAATGGCCGCTGTTCGCGGTCGTGCTGTTCGCGGCGTGGGCCCGGTTCCTATGGCTGGAGCAGCATCGCGGTCCCGAGATCGGATCCCCCCAAGCCGAGACCGTGGAGCCCGAGACCGTGGAGCCCGAGACGATGCTGAGCAGTCCCACACCGCCGCCGGTTCCTCGGCGCCCCGCTTACCCACCGATCCGGGAGGACGACCCCGACGATGAGCTCGCCGCGTACAACGCCTACCTCGCCCGGCTCGCCGAGCAGGACCGGCGCTAAAGCCGACCAGATCCGCACCCGGCTGATCGGGTACCGGATCGCTGCCTATGCCACCGGTGTGATGCTCCTCGTGTTGACGACGTCGGTGGTGCTGCACTACGGCTTCGGGGACCAACGGCTGGCGTGGAGCGGGCCCGTGCACGGATTTCTCTATATGTGCTACCTCGTCACCACGGTGTTGTTGGGTACCTCAGTGCGGTGGCGGCCTGGCCGGATGGTGCTAATAGCGCTGGCCGGCACGATTCCGTTGATGTCTTTCGTGGCCGAGCGCAGCGTCACCCGGGAGGTTCGCAGCCGGAAATCGGGTGAGCGCTGACGGGCGCCGGTTGGACCCCGACTAAGGTGCCTCGGGTGTCGACCGTGCTGAATCTGCATCCTCCGGGTCCGTCGTCTGTCCCACCGCTGCTGGCCCGGCTGGTCGATGACGCAGCGCTGTTCGCCCCGTCCGGGGTCAGCGTGGTCGACGCCGTCAAGGCGCACCTCACTGCCTGCCGTGCGCCTTACGGCGGGGTGATCGGTTTCCTGCTGTGTCCGATCTCCCGATTCGGTGCACTGGTCGGCGCGCTGCGCAAGGTGCGCCTGACCCGGCCGGTGTCATTGTCGCTGGTCGCAGACACCGGTCTGGGTGGGCTGCCCAAGGCGATCTCCACCGCGCTGGACAACCCGAAGCTCGTGGATCTGCGGATGATCGAAGTGCCGGCACCATCGGACGTGGACTCCAATTGGCTGGTGCAGCTCACCGAGTTCGTGCCGGACGACGTGGTGCGGGTGGTCGAGCCGCGCCGCGGCCGGCCCGATTGGTTGGCGGGCGTGCGCCGGGTCGCCGAGGCCGGCTGCTGGCCCAAGCTGCGCTGCGGTGGCAGGTCCGTGGAATCATTTCCCAGCGTCGAGGAGGTGGCCGATTTTCTGGCCATCGCGACCAGCACCGGCCAGCCGTTCAAGGCGACCGCTGGGCTGCACTATGCGGTCCGCCACCACGACGAGAGCAGCGGGCTGACCCACCATGGGCTGCTCAACATGCTGGTAGCAACCGCCCGCGCGGTATCCGGTGCCAGCGCGGCCGAGGCGTTACGGTGCACCGACGCGGCAGCGTTGGCCGCCGAGGCTGGTGCGCTGTCCGCCGATACCTCCCGCTTCGCTCGCGAGGTGTTCGCCTGCTACGGATCGATGTCGCTGACCGAACCGGTCGCTGACCTGATCCGGCTGGGGCTGCTGCCCGACGCCGAGCCGCTGCGGGCCACGCCATGACCGGCACCGCTTACCTTGGGCCGCAGGGAACCTTTGCCGAGCAGGCGGCTCGCGTGCTGGTGCCCGGCGGCGAGCTACATCCGGCCGTGTCGGTTCACGCGGCGATCGCCGCACTGCGGGCCCGCCAGGTGGACGCGGCGTGCGTACCGGTGGAGAACTCGGTGGAGGGTTCGGTGCCGGCCACCCTCGACGCGATGGTCGAGGGCGAGCCGGTGCTGGCGGTCGCCGAAGCCGTGCTACCGGTCCGGTTCAGCGTGCTGGTCCGTCCGGGGACCGGCGCGGCTGACGTCCGCACGGTGGTCACCCATCCGCACGCCGCGGCTCAGGTCCGGGGTTGGCTTGCCACGCACCTGCCCGAAGCGACGACGCTGCTCGCCGATTCGACGTCGGCAGGTGCGGTTGCGGTAGTCGAGGGCCACGCCGATGCGGCGGTGTGCGCCCCGGTCGCACTGCAGCACTACCCGCTGGCCGAGTTGGCCAGCGGGGTGCACGACAAAGATGACGCTCAGACCCGCTTCCTGCTGTTGCGTCGCCCCGATGTGTTGCCGCCCCCCACCGGCACCGATCGCACCTCACTGGTGGCGGTTGCCGTCGATCGACCTGGGGCACTGCTAGAGGTCCTTGCCGAGTTCGCCCTGCGCGGAATCAACCTCACCCGGATCGAATCCCGGCCGATGAAGGCCCGGCTGGGCGAATACCAGTTTTTCCTGGACTGTGAAGGCCACGTGGCCTCCGACGCGGTCGGCGACGCCCTGGCCGAACTACACCGGCGGTGTACCTGGGTGCGCTTCCTGGGCTCCTACCCCCGGACTGGC
Source organism: Pseudonocardiaceae bacterium (assembly GCA_025937115.1). The sequence goes on from JAICSB010000251.1 coordinate 4,579, forward strand.
GAGCCCCGCCCCGGTCCGGACCAGACCGGGTTCACCGGCGCTCGGGAGTGGCTCAGCGCGGTGCGCGCCGGGCGCAGTGCGTGACGCCGCTGCGACTTGTGCTAGCCCGGCACGGGCAGTCCACCGCCAACTCGCAGGGCATTCTGGACACTCGCTTGCCGGGGCACCCGCTGACCGAGGCCGGTCACCAGCAAGCCGCCGACCTGGCGCAGAAACTGGCCGATGAACCCGTGGTCGCGGTCTATGCCAGCCGCGCGTTGCGCGCCCGGCAGACCGCCCAACCCATCGCGGCCAGGCACCAGCTGACAGCCCAGATCCTCGACGGGGTGCACGAGGTGTTCATCGGTGATCTGGAGGGATGCCAGAGTCTGGAGGACCACCACACCCTGCACGAGCTGTACCGCACCTGGCATTATGGTGACCTTGAGGCTTCCCGGCCGGGTGGCGAGTCGGGTAAGCAAGTGCTCGAGCGCTACCTCGCCGGCGTTGCGGCGATCCGTCGCGCGCATCGGGGCGGCGGTACCGCCGTGCTGGTCAGCCATGGCGCCGCGACCCGGCTGGCTGTCGTCGCGCTAGCAGCCAACGTCGAGGGCTCGTTCGCCGCGCCGCGGCTGCTGCCCAACGCCGCAACCGTGCTGCTAGAAGCCGACGGGACCGGTTGGCGCTGCCTGCGCTGGGACGACATCGACCTGGGTTGAGCCGCCCCGTGATCACCGGTTGTGTGACTAGCACGACAGATCTTGTCGCCACCGTCACACAAACGGTGATCACAGCGCTAAACGCTAACCCCAGCCGAGTTCGTGCAGCCGATGTTCGGGAATGCCGAAGTGATGGGCCACCTCGTGCACCACGGTGATCGCGACCTCTTCCACCACCTGCTGCTCGTCGCTGCAGACGTCGAGCAAGGAGTCGCGGTAGATGGTGATCCGG
>JAICSB010000281.1 GCA_025937115.1 Pseudonocardiaceae bacterium
ATGGACGCCGGCAACATGATCAAGCCGATGCTGGCCCGCGGCGAGCTGCGCATGGTCGGCGCGACCACGCTCGACGAGTACCGCGAGCACATCGAGAAGGACCCGGCCCTCGAGCGCCGCTTCCAGCAGGTCTACGTCGGCGAGCCCTCGGTCGAGGACACCATCGGCATCCTCCGGGGCTTGAAGGAACGCTACGAGGTGCACCACGGCGTGCGGATCACCGACGCCGCGCTGGTCGCCGCCGCGACCCTGTCCGACCGTTACATCACCGCCCGGTTCCTGCCGGACAAGGCGATCGACCTGGTCGACGAGGCCGCCTCCCGGCTGCGGATGGAGATCGACTCCCGGCCGGTGGAGATCGACGAGGTGGAGCGCGCGGTGCGCCGGCTGGAGATCGAGGAGATGGCGCTGGCCAAGGAGTCCGATCCGGCTTCGGTGCAGCGGCTGGCCACATTGCGGGCCGAGCTCGCCGACCGCCGGGAGACCCTCGCTGAGCTGAGCACCCGCTGGCAGAACGAGAAGACCGCCATCGAGGCCACCCGGGAGCTCAAAGAGCAGCTGGAGCAGCTGCGCGGCGAGTCCGAGCGCGCTGAGCGCGACGGTGATCTGGGCCTGGCTGCCGAGCTGCGCTACGGCAAGATCCCCGGCCTGGAGAAGCAGCTCGCCGAGGCCACCGCGTCCGCGCGGGACCCGCAGGTGATGCTCAAGGAGGAAGTCGGCCCCGACGATGTCGCCGACGTTGTCTCCGCGTGGACCGGGATCCCCGCGGGCCGGCTGCTGGAAGGTGAGACCGCCAAGCTGCTGCGGATGGAGAAAGAGCTCAGCCGCCGGGTGGTCGGCCAGCCCGAAGCGGTGCGCGCGGTGTCGGATGCGGTCCGAAGGGCCCGCGCCGGCGTCGCCGACCCGGACCGTCCGACCGGATCGTTCATGTTCCTCGGGCCCACCGGTGTCGGTAAGACCGAGCTGGCCAAGGCGCTCGCGGAGTTCCTGTTCGACGACGAGCGCGCCATGGTGCGCATCGACATGAGCGAGTACTCCGAGAAGCACTCGGTGGCTCGCCTGGTCGGGGCTCCGCCCGGCTACGTCGGCTACGACCAGGGCGGGCAGCTCACCGAGGCGGTTCGCCGCCGGCCCTACAGCGTGGTGCTGCTCGACGAGGTGGAAAAAGCGCACTCCGACGTCTTCGACGTGCTGCTGCAGGTACTCGACGACGGCCGGTTGACCGACGGGCAGGGCCGCACGGTGGACTTCCGCAACACCATCCTGGTGCTCACCTCCAACCTGGGCTCGGCGGCGCTGGCCGATCCCACGCTGGATGACTGGCAGCGCACCGATGCTGTGCTCGGTGTGGTGCGCCGGCACTTCAAGCCCGAGTTCCTCAACCGGCTCGACGACCTGGTGGTGTTCCACTCACTGTCCACTGAGGAGCTGACCGCCATCGTGGACATCCAGATCGGGCAGCTGGCGCGCCGGTTGGCCGCTCGCCGCCTGGAGCTGGACGTCACCGACGCGGCCAAGGAGTGGCTGGCGATGGGCGGCTTCGACCCGCTCTACGGCGCGCGCCCGCTGCGCCGGCTGGTGCAGTCCGCGATCGGCGACCAGCTCGCCCACGCCCTGCTGGCGGGTGAGATCACCGACGGCGACACCGGCCGCGTCGACCTCGACGGCAGTGCCGCCGGCGTCCCCGGCGCCCTCACCGTCACCCGCGCCTGACCCCCGCCCGCGCCTGACCCCTCGCCTGCGCCAGCGCCGCCCGCGTCGGCGCAGGCCGTGAACTCGACGTCACCGACGTTTTTCGCTCTTGTTTACGTCGGTTTTGTCGAGTTCACGGCACTGGGCCACGGCGGAGGGTGGTGAGGAAGACTTGCCAGGCGGGGGTGGGGACGGTTAGGGCGGGGCCGTGGGGGTCTTTGGAGTCGCGCACCAGGACTCGGTCCGGTGCTGGCGCGACCTGGACACAGGCACCGTTGCCGCCGCTGTAGCTGCTGGTGCGCCAACCGACCTGGACGCAGTTACCGCTTCCGCCGCTGTAGCTGCTGGTGTGCCAGACAATGCTGCCCGGCTCACGCGCGGTCATCATGATCCTCTCCATCCGCGTAGAGCTCGGTTGCCAGGGCGGCAATCAGCTCCCTCGATTGTCCCTCGCTCAGTGCAGTATCCGCCAGCGCCGCCAGGATGCGCCGGTAGGCCCGAATTTCCTCCGGCCGTTCCAGAAATAGGCTGGAGGTCTCACTTTCCAGATACCCCACCGGTTTGAACTCGGCGAACTCCATCAGCCGGAACGCCCCGGTCATCGCCGCGTGCGCGCCGAGCGCGATCGGCACCACCCGCAACGTCAGGTACGAGCGCGTCGACATCCACCGCAGTTGGCGCAACTGCTCGGCCATCACCGCGGGGCCACCCACCGGGGTGCGCAGAACGGACTCGTGCAGATAGAAGGTGAAGGTGGCCGGACGGTCCCGGCTGAACAGGCTTTGGCGGGCCAGCCGGGCGGCCACCCGGTCCGCCACTTCCTCGGGCGGCACGTTGACGTTGCGGCTGATCACCGCTCGGGCATACTGGCCGGTCTGCAGCAGACCGGGGACAATAATCGCCTCGAAGTCGCTGATCGCGACCGCCTTGTTCTCGTGGTCGATCAGCGTGACGAGCTGTTTGGCATCCGGGAGCCGTGCTGCTGGAACCAGCCCGGGGTGTCCTGATCCCGGCACAGCGCCAGCAGCCGGTCGCGCTGCGGGCCCTTGACCCGGCACACCCCGAGAAACGCCGCGATGTCCACCTCACTGGCCTGGCGTTTCCCGGTCAGCAACATCGAGACGAAACTCGGTGACCAGCTGAGCATCGCAGCGGCCTGCTTGCCGGTCAGCCCCGCGGCCTCCATGGCCTGGCGCAGGCCATCACCCAGTTCCCGGCTGCGAATCGTCGGCTCGCGATGTGGCATGGTGACACCTCCCGGCGCATGATCATAGATCCCGCTGTCGCGAAATTCGGCCAACTATGCTGGATTCACCAGTGGTGAATACATTGCATGACCAATGGTGAACCGATTACCTGATCGTCGGCGGGGTAGCGGACCTCGTCCGACCTCGGGAGGTATCCGATGAGCACACTGTCACCCGCGTGCGCCGACGCTTTCGGCCTGCTGCGGGAAGACCTCTACATTCATCTGGAGGAGGCCGACTGCCTGGCGACTCAGGATGGCGAGTGGTCCGGCGACGATATAGAGACGGCGCGCGGGCTCATTAGCGATCTGGTGCTGGCGCTGCGCGGATTGCTGGCCGAGCACCGACTACAGCCCAGCGGTGACTGCCAGATTTGTACGTCGGTATGGCCCTGCCCGGTAGTGACCACCATTCACGCCATCGTGAAGGACCCCGAACGCCAGTTCGTCGCCATCCTCCGGGCCAGGTCAGATGACTGATTGCCACAGCCGCCGCCGATCCGCTAACCCCACCGCTCCGAAGCTGAGGACATGGGGTATCACTTTGGTATCATGGTGGGTATGGCGATGACTTTGCGGCTCACGGAGGATGAGGCTCAAGCATTGCGCGCTCAGGCTGAAATCGAGCAACGCTCCATGCAAGACGTGGCCCGGGCGGCGGTTCGCGAGTATGTGCAGCGTCGCTGCGCTGCCGCGCAGGTTGACGAAGCGCTGGACGTGTTGATCCCGCGCTACGCCGGCCTGCTCGACCGCCTCGGCAACGCGTGACGCGCCACCTCACCCTCGAGCTGCTGCTACGGATCGCCGAGCGGGTCTGCGGAGCACCGGTACAGGTGCGGGACTACGGCCTCCTCGCGTCGACGCCCGCCAGGCCCGCGGCCACCGTCTTCGGTCCTGACGCGTATCCCACTCTGCACAGCAAAGCAGCGGCACTGCTGCATTCGCTTGCCAATAATCATGCCCATGTCGACGGCAACAAGAGGCTCGCGTGGGCCGCGACCGCAGTGTTGATGTGGATCAATGGGAACGACCTCGACGCGCCTGAGGACGACGCGTTCGACCTGGTAATCGCCGTCGCCGACGGATCGCTGACCGACGTCGAGAAGAGCGCAGAACGGCTAGCCGGATGGAGTCGGCCCCGCTAACCCCACAGCTCCCGAAGCGCAGCGCGCACGCAAGATCCGGCGTGTGCTGCGTGGAATGGGCGGGGTGCGCAGATACGCTCGGGCGGTGTCGGAGTGGGTGTGGTTTGTGATCGCGGGGCTGGCGGCTGCCGGCGGTGGTGCGCTGCTGGCCGTCGATGGCGGGCGGCATAGCGCGCACCAGCGGGAACGGCGTCGCTGGGCGGCGCTTCGGGGATGGCGGTTCGTCCTGTCCGACCCGGTGGTGGCCGATCGTTGGCGCCATGGCGTGATCGCTCGGGGCGGCGCGGGGCTGGCCAAGGACCTGGTGATCGGCAGCTTGTTCACCCCGCTGGGTCGTCGCGCGGTACAGATCTTCGATCACGAGCAGGGCGGTCAGGTCTCCAGCGTGGTAGTCGCGGTGCAGCGCCGCATTCATACCGCTGGCCTGGTCGCCGAGTTGTGGATGCCCGACCAGCCGCTACCGCAGGATCCCGGTCTGCACATGCTGGGGCCGGTGGGAGACCGGGTCGCGCTGGTCAACGAGCCGGACCGGGTCGGCCCACTGACGTCAGCCGAATTCGTTCTGGCCATCAACGCGCTGGGCGGCGACATTTCCGTCGCCTGGATAGAACAGGACTGGGTGTTGGCCGCGGCGCCGTGCGATGCCACCCCGTCGCGGTTGGAGCGGCTGCTGCGTGTTCTGGACGAGATCGCTGATCTGCTCGATGCCGCCCACCTCGACAACGCTACTGAGCCCGCCGAGTTCGCCGATTTCTTCCGTCCGGGCCAATAGTTCGGTTAACTAGTTGGTGGTAACGCCGCGACGGTGTCAGCCGATCTTCCCCATACAGCGCTCGGGGGGACGATCATCGCAGAAATCCAATGCTGTCGGTGCAACCCCGACCGGCGGACCTCGTGCTTCTTCGTCGCCTTACCTACGGTGCACCGGTGACCGCGTCGCGACGCTAGCCTGGCCACCATGCCGACCGCGCTGATTACCGGTCCTACCGCCGGGATCGGCGGCGCCTTCG
>JAICSB010000415.1 GCA_025937115.1 Pseudonocardiaceae bacterium
CGCCTCGGGGCCCATTGTTTGCGGCGCCATTCCGGGGGGGGGGGGGGGTGTGGGTTCCCTGCGCCCCCACACCCCCCGACTTGGACCAGAAACACCTACCCGACAGGCAGACGAGTCCCACGGCTGTCCAACAACCCGCGCTGGCCTTCGTCACGACCAGCGGTGAGCCACGTGCCTGCGACCTAACCGGTGGGGCATGCCCATTCCGCGAGCGCGCGTGGCAGGTTGTTGCCTCGCTCACGCACCAGACCGCTTCCGGTGTCCTCCAGCGAGTGCGCCGGGCCCTTACGCTGGCTGGCGATCAGCGGCGGTGAGGCATCCAGCGGCTGAGCATTTGCGGCATCGTGAAGATCCCGGCACAGCTGCTCGAAGATCGGTGTGGCTGACATCATTGCGGTCCTTCCCTCGTCTTAAGGGAGGGTCGTGACGGTAAGGCTCGGTGTCAACACCTGATCATCCCCCCGGGGCCAACCAGACGGTAAGCGGTACCTTCGAAGCGATCAACGGTCGTCCTACGCGACGTCTCTAGCACGGCCAGAACCCTCTCCACAACGAGGGTAATGTCGACACAGTCCGGTTCAGTCTGAGGAGGAGGCAGCGTGGGCACGCTGATCTCGGTGGTGATGCTCGTGCTGCTGATCGGCGGTGGTTCGGCGTACTACTTCCGACATCGGCAGGTCACCCAACAGCGTGCTCTTGAGGATTCCAAGGCCGAGGCACGGCGCTGGGTGGAGCGGCTGGGCGGCCAGGTCCTCAACCTGATCGGCACCGACGAACCCTCCAAGCAAGCGCTGGCCGATGCTGCGGAGCGCTACACAGCGGCCAGCTCACAGGTGGATTCTGCCCGTACCGCGACGCAAACCCGCCTGGTGACCCAAACGGCTCTTGAAGGTCTGTACTACGTGCGGGCGGCCCGGGTGGCGATGGCAATGGACCCAGGTCCGGAGCTGCCGTCCGTGGCCGGCCAGGGTGGCGCCGGATCAGTCACCGAGGATCGGGACGTCAACGTCGAGGGGCACGAATACGCAGCATCGCCGAATCCCAGCGACCGCACCCCGCACTATTACCCGGGCGGGCGGATAGCTGGACGCCCAGTCCCCCAAGGCTGGTACAGCGAGCCGTGGTGGAAGCCCGCGCTGGTCGGTGGCGCCTGGGGGTTGGGCTCAGCGCTGCTGTTCAGTTCGATGTTCTCCGGAATGGGCGGGATCGCGTCGGCGTCGGCGTGGGAGCAGGGCTATGACGCCGGCCAGGACAATGCCTTCGGCGGTGGCGACTATGGCGATGGCGGAGGCGACTACGGCAGCGGCGATTACGGCAGTGGGGGCGACTACGGCAGTGGCGGTGACATCGGTGGCGGTGACATCGGTGGCGGTGACTTCGGTGGTGGCGACTGGGGCGGTGGCGGTGACTTCGGCGGTGGGGACTTCTAGACCGCTGGACGTCGCTGGCAGCGAGGGCACCAGTACAGCTTGCGTGCCGCGTGCGGCGCGGTGACGATCGCCGTGCCACACACCAGACACGGCGCCCCGGCCCGGCGGTAGACGTAGACCTCACCGCCGTGGCGATCCTGCCGCGGAGCGCGTCCGGTCCGAATCGGATCGTGCTCAGGTCGCACGGTGTCAATCCGACCGCGACGCACCCCATCAGCCATCAGCTCGGCGAGGTCTGGCTACAGCGCCGCCCACTGATCAGCTCGCAGGTCGCGGCCCGGCAGCAGCGGATCCAACTGATGGCGGAACAATAGCTCTGCGCGGTAGACGTTGCCGACTCCGATCAGCAATGAATTAGTACACCCTAGCTGACGTGGTAGAACACCGTAAACGTTGACGGAGGTTGAAGGCCAGCCCCGCGTTTCTGGCGTCCGTAGACCTCCACGTCGATGGAGTCAGAGCGATCGTGACATGACCGCATAGGGTCGCAGTCCGCTCCGGGGGCTTCGCGGCAGCATCACGGCACCGATCTCGCCGACCCCGGTCTCCACCGCACGCCACCGCCCCAGTGAAACTTCCGCGGCAACCCAGCCGCGGTCGCGGAGCTCAGCCCAGGCACCGGCGCGAGCACCCGTCTATGTTCCGTTCCAGACGTGTGTGTTGGGGGGTGGACGCCACGGTGACCGGCATCGACCTGTCCGATGACGAACAATCGTGGCGATCTGCGCACGTGGCCGGTGGCGGCAAGGGATCCCCATCCTCGATCTGCCGTTGCCGACGCCTCCGCCGAGGGGTGCGGAGTGGATCGAGGCATACCGCCATTGGCTGAGGTAGGCAGGACATGAGTGTGAACGCTGGTGACACCGGTCTGGACGCGGTCGGGAAGCACCGGGTGCGGCTGACCGAGCAGGAAGCCCAGCTCAACCTGCACTCGGTGCTGCAGTTGTGCGCGGCGGGCAGCCTGCGGTGCAGTGACAAGACCAAGCGCCCCACGGCGGCAACCATTCGCACAGTGGTCTCCCATCTCGCCCATGGCGATTTCTACGTCTCCGACGCCATCGCGTCCTTCGCATGGTCGCTGCTGATCGAGGCCGGCGGGCTCGCCTCGCTCGACGGCGGACGGCTTCAGCTGACCGCGAAGGGCCGTACCGCATTGCGCAAACCGGCGGCTGACACCATCTGCCAGCTGTGGCAGCGGTGGCTGACCCACGCCGTGATCGACGAGTTCAGCCGGATCGAGGAGATCAAGGGCCGGCGTGTCAGCAATGTCCTCACCTCAGCCAAGACCCGCCGCCACCGCCTTGGCCAGCTGCCCTCCAACGAGTGGATCAGCGTGGACAACCTGTTTACGACCATGCGGCGGGGCAACATGAGCCCGACCGTCGCCCGCAGTGAGATGGCGCTCTGGAAGCTCTACCTCGTCGACGCCCACTACGGCAGCTTGGGTTACGACGGCTTCCATGCGTGGGAGATCCTCGAAGGCCGTTACACGCTCGCGGTGCTGTTCGAATACGCCGGCACGCTGGGACTGCTCGACCTCGACTACATCCACCCCACCGGCGCGCGGGAGGACTTCCAGAACATCTGGGGTGGTGACGATCTGGACGCGCTGAGCCGGTACGACGGCCTCCAGGCGATCCGGCTCACCGCGCTGAGCCGCTACGCCCTCGGCCTCACCGCTACCTACCAGCCGCCCGTCGGCGACGAGAAAACCCAGGTACTGAAGGTCCTTCCTAATCTCGACGTCGTCGCCGCAGAAACCATTTCCCCAGGTGATCAGCTCCTGCTGTCCGCCTACGCCGAGCAGACTGCGGACCGGGTGTGGACCATCTCCGCCGCAAGTCTGCTGGGTGCGATCAATACCGGACGCGACCCAGGAGCCTTCGCTGCCTTCCTGGCCCAGCGAGCCGGGCACGAGCTACCCGGCTCGCTGAAGACCCTCATCAGCGATGTCACTCGCCGCGCCACGCAGCTGACGGACCTCGGGCACGCTCGCGTGATCGAATGCGCCGACCCTGCACTGGCCGCGCTCATCACCCACAACCGCACACTCCGCACTCTGTGCTATCCGATCGGCGACCGCCATCTCGCCCTCCCCCGCGACCAGGAACTGAAGTTCCGCAAGGCACTGCTGAAACTCGGCTATGTGCTGCCTGGGCAGCGCATACCCTGAGCGACTTGGTCAACGCTGTGATGCTGGTTTGCGGGGGTCAGGGAAGCCGAGGCTGGTGTAGCCCGGCGCGCGCTTGGCCAAGGACGAGGCAAGCACCCCGGTGTCGATGTCGTGATAGTCGTGTACCTC
>JAICSB010000029.1 GCA_025937115.1 Pseudonocardiaceae bacterium
CCCCATCAACTTGTCCACACCACCCCCCCCCCCACCATCCGGGGGGGCGGGCTTCTTTACCTCCTGTTCCCCGAGTTCCCGCTGGCGGGCAAGGTGGTACACTTCGAGTTCACGACCTCACTGGCAGTGCAGCTATTTGCCGAAGATGTCCTTTACCGCATCCTTGACCTTCTCGCCAGCCTGCTTGACGTGACCCTGCGCCTGGTCGCCCTGGCCCTCTACCTCAAGCCCCGGATCATCAGTGACCCGGCCGGCGGCTTCCTTCGCCTTGCCCTTGAGCACCTCAGCCTGGTTCTCAATCTTGTCGCCGGTTCCCATACGAGCCTCCCTGTAGTCGGACGCGTGGAGACGAAATACCCCAAAGTGATCCTCTTCAACCCTAAGCCGCCGTTCATCGTGAGGTAGCCGGCCGAGTTAGGACCAGACGGCGGCCAGCGGGCTGGCATCGAGGCCGCGAAGCAGCGCACAGCAGTCCTTGTACACCGCGACCGCGCCCGCGTCGGTCAGCTCGGCGGCGCTGATGCCACCGGTGAGCACGCCGACGCAGGCCACCCCCGCCTTCCGGCAGGCCTGCACGTCCCAGACCGTGTCACCGACGAACACCGCCCGGTCCGCGGCCACCCCGGCCCGTTGCAGGGCGACCTGCACCAGGTCGGGCGCCGGTTTGGCCGTCTCGACGTCTTCGGCTGCGGTGATCTCCGCGACGGTGTCCTCCACGTCGAGAATGGACCGCAGCACCTCGAGCTCGTCGGGCGCGGCGGAGGTGGCGAGGACGACCTTGGCCCCGCGCTGGGCCACCGCAGCGACCAGTTCCCGGGCGCCGTCGAAGGCCCGCAGCAGCTGCGAGCTCTGCTGATAGAACTCACTGTGCTGCTGTTTGGCCCGCGAGCCGACCTGTTCGGCGGCCGCACCCAACAGGGTGGCCAGGAGTTCCGCGGAACCCATGCCCTGGCCGCGGTGAATCCGCCAGGCGTCCACCGAGTGTCCCACTGCCTGCAGCGCCCGCAACCAAGCGTCGACGTGCAGGTAGTTGGAGTCGACCAGGGTGCCGTCGATGTCGAACAGGATCGCGCCTGACGGCCGCGCGGAACCGGTCACGGTTTTCCACCCGTCATTGATCTGGGCCGCTGGTCTGCGGTGGCTCTAATCTTCGCTGATGACGCAGCGCGCGCCCGCCGAGCCTGATGTCCCCCAGCAGGACAGCGAGGAGACGTTCGATCGGCTGGTCGACGAGGGGGAACAGCGGTTGGGCCGGTCCTGGCTCGGGCTGGCTGCGACCGGCTTCCTCGGCGGCCTCGACGTCGGTGTCGGCGTGCTCGCGCTGCTGCTGGTGGAGCACGTCACGCACAGCGTGCTGCTGGGCGGTCTGGCGTTCTCGGCGGGTTTCATCGCGCTGACCTTGGCGCGCAGTGAGCTGTTCACCGAGAACTTCCTGGTCCCGGTGGTCGCCGTCGCCGCCAAGCGCGGCACCGTGGTCGGGTTGGCCCGGTTGTGGGCGATGACCCTGCTGACCAACCTCCTCGGCGGGTGGGTCCTCACCGGGTTGGTGATGGCAGGGTTCCCGGCATTGCGCTCCAGCGCCGTCGAAGCGGCCCAATCTTATGTCGGCCTGGGCTTCGGATGGTCGGCCTTCGCCCTCGCGCTGATCGGCGGGATGCTCATCACGCTGATGACCCACTTGCAGCACGCCACCGAATCCGACGGGGTACGCGTGGTGCCGGCGGTACTCGCGGGCTTCCTGCTCGGCGCCGGCAAGGTCAACCACGCGATCGTCGCGTCGCTGGTGTGTTTCGCGGCGCTGCAGGCCGGCGCACCGTTCGGCTACCTGGACTGGCTCGAGCTGGCCGCGTTCGCGGCGCTCGGGAACATGCTCGGTGGCCTCGGTCTGGTCACCATCCTGCGCCTGCTCCAGGTGCCTCACAAAGTGCTCGCTGAGCGCCACCAGAACGGTTAGGTCCGGTCCATCTGGAGCCGGACGGTGGTGGGCCGCGGCCACAGGTAGAACTCGTCGCAGAGCTGGTGGGCCATCCACAGGCCCCGTCCCCGAGGCTGGGTCGTCGGTGGGGGCAGCAGCCCGGCTAGCGGTTGGGTGTGCCAGCCGCTGTCGGTGATCTGGCAGATCACCGAGGTCGAGGTGGTCCACAACTGCACGCCGGCAGGCGGCACGCCGTGTTCGATCGCGTTGCTGGCGACCTCGGTGACGGCAAGCACGAAATCGTCGCACCGTTCCCGGGGCAGCCCGGCGCTAGTGGCGTGACGGGCCGCCATCTGACGCAGCCCGGCCAGCTGCACTGGGTGGTCGATGATGTGGGTGATGGCGGGTGCGCCCAGGTCGGCTGGCGGAGGCAACGGGTATCGGGCCACGAACTGTTCCGCTGGCAGGTGGTCCGGATTGGGCACGATTGCCCCGTTGAGCAGGCTGGGATGCGCTCGGCGAATGGAATCAGCGGTACTGGGATCGTCGGAGTAGACGCAGATCAGCGTGAGATCGCACTCGGCCAAGGCAACCGTGGTAACGGCGTCGATGTGCATCCACAGCGCCGTCCGGTAGTTGTCACCGTCCGGGTCAGGGGCGGCCACGATGGTGACCGGCTCGCCGTGCGGACTGGTGTCTCCGATCCAGGCCCGGTAACGGCTCAGCACCCGACCGGGATGCCGGTAGAGCTCGGCCGGGTCGGTGGCCTGTAAACCAGCCACCGCGGACAGCCTGACCCGCAGCAGGTCAGCGGTGGCGGGGGGCAGCACCGCGAGCACCGGCTCGCCGCGGGCGAGCCGATCAGCGACCAGCGGGGCGAGGGTGGCGGCCACATTCGCGGTAGCGGGGTGGAGCAACCCGTGATGGGCCAGTCCCCGGCCGCCAGCCGAGTTGCACACTATCGCCACACCCGCCGTTCCCAGTGCGTGCCGCCACGCTGTCCTCGTTGTGGAGCCCGTGACACCGTGTAGTTGGGTTCGACTTCCCGAATCCGCGGCGCGCAAACCCCTGTTTACTACCGGGCGCTGCGCTATCAAGCATCCGGCCAGGCGGTAGCCGGCCGGCTTGCGGGTAATCTCGGCCGCGGCACGTCGGCGGCAGCGCAGACGCAACGAGACGCCCCGGAACCTGGGGAGGTGGTGGGGTGGCTCCTGAGCTGCCGGGAGTGTTAGCTTGGCTGGCTCCGATCCTCGTCTCGTACGGTTACCTGGCGGTCTTCGGGTTCCTGTTCATTGAGAGCTTCGGTGCACCGGTGCCTGGCCAGACCATGCTGATGGCCGCGGGTGTCTTCGCCGGAGCCGGGCGACTCAACGTTGCCGGCGTAGCTATCCTGGGTTTTCTCGCCGCCGTCGCCGGCGACAACGTCGGCTACCTGATCGGGCGCTTCGGCGGCCGGCGGCTGGTTCTCCGGTTCGGCCGTTACATCTTCGTGACCGAAAAGCGCCTCAACAAAGCCGAAGACTTCTTCCGACGCCATGGCGGCAAGATCGTTGGCGTCGCCCGGTTCATCGACGGCCTGCGCCAGCTCAACGGCGTCGTCGCCGGCATCGCCGGGATGCCATGGCGGCGGTTTCTGGCTTTCAACGCGCTGGGTGCGGTGGCGTGGGTGGCGGTGTGGACCTCCGTCGGCTACTTCGCCGGCGGCCACCTGCCCGCCATCTACCACGGATTCCACCGCTACCAGACCATCCTGCTAGCCGCAGCCGGCGCCCTGATCGTCGCCGCCCACGCCCGTTGGGCATGGCGCAGACAACACCACCGCACCCCCCGCTGACGGCCTGCGTCGTGAACTCGACAATACCGACGTTTTGCGGGCCCTGAAGCGTCCGTGGTGTCGAGTTCACGACGTGTACCGCCGCAAGGCGATCTGGCGGGGGGCGGCGTTCGAATACGTGGGTGTTGCGGTGCGCGGCTTACACTCCGCGCGGGCTGGTTGGTCGACTATCCGGAAGGGCGGGGTATGACACCCACCGACATGATCCAGCGGGTGAGTGATACCCAGGGTCGGCACGCCTGGCTGGTGTCCGGGCACGAGCGGGTGCGGGAGCTGCTGGCCGACCCGAGGCTGAGCCGGTCGCACCCCAACCCGGGGCATCCGGTCCGGCTCACCCAACCGGGCCTGTTCGGCGGACCGATTCCGGATCCGGAAGGGGAGCTGGCGGATCTATACCGGATGCGCAAGCTGCTGACGCCGCCGTTGTCGGCCCGCCGGTTAGAGAGCTTGCGGCCCCGCGTCGAGACGATTGTCGAGACCCTGCTCGATGAGCTCGCCCGCAGCGGACCCCCGGCCGACTTCCACACCGCCGTCGCCTTCCCGCTGCCCGCGTTAGTGATCTGTGAGCTGCTCGGCGTGCCTACCGAGGACCGCGCGGACTTCTGCCGGTGGCAGATCGAAGCCAAGCAGGTCAGCAAGCCCGCCGTCGCCCGCGGCGGCCTGCAGTCGCTGTGGCGCTACCTGGGCACCCTGATCGAACGCAAACGCTGGGTTCCGGGCGATGACATCATCTCCGACCTGCTCGACGCCACCAAGCTGGACCCGCAGCTCACCGACGACGGAATCGCTCATCTTGCAGCCGGTCTGCTGTTCGCCGGGCACGCCCCCGTCGTCGCCATCATCGACCGGGGCATGTTGTTGTTGCTGACCCACCCGGAGCAGCGCGACGCGCTGCAAAATGAGCCGGCGCTGGCCGCCCAGGCCGTCGAAGAGATCTTTCGCTTCGCCAGCCCGATCGAGCGAATGCGCGCCGCTCGGCGCGGCGGCCTGACCCGGTACGCCTCCGTCGACGTCGAGGTCGACGGCGTCACCCTGCGCGCCGGGGACACCGTGATGTTCGCCGTGCAGGAGGCCAACGAGGACGAGAGTGTCTTTCCCGACCCAAAGCGCTTCGACATCACCCGGGAGCGCATCCCGCACCTGTCACTGAGCCACGGCGCACACTTCTGTCTCGGAGCCCACCTAGCCCGGGTGGAGCTGCAGTACCTGTTCGTCAGGCTCCTGCAACGCTTCCCCGCCCTGCGCCTTGCTGTTCCCCTCGAGGAGATCCAACCCCTGCGCGAGGCGGTGGCCGGCGCGGTCAGTGAGCTTCCGGTTGCGTGGTAGCGAGCGCTTCATAGCTGACCAGTTCCACTGGCTCGCCGTCTTCGACATCGATCCGCGTCCCGCACTGGCGCATGCCCGCCTTCTCCATCACGCGGCGGCTCGCCGCATGCTCCACCATGGTCTCGGCCACCACCCGGCGGATTCCCGGCGCGTCGAGGACGTGCCCGAGCAACGCTCGCAGCGCCTCGGTGGCATATCCATGTCCCCAACACGGCTCCACCACGGTGTAGCCGATGTAACCGGTGTCCGAGGCCTCCTCGACGCTGCATCCGATCTCCCCAATGATCGTGCTATCGGCCTTGCGGACTATGAAGTACGGCCCGAACCGACCCGGCTCCTGGGCATCGACTACCGCCTCCATGACCTCGAGGGAGAATCGCGAGGGGTATCCGGGGGCGAAGTTGAGCGCCTTCGGGATGCCGCCATCGAGCAGCATCCGCGCCACCGGCCGGAAGATCGGCGCCAACACGAGCCGGTCGGCGTCGATCTGGTTCACCACCGCAGCATTGCACTGGCGTCGAGGCGGATGTCAGGCGCCGCGGATAGCATGATCGCGACGAGCGCTAGTGAAAGGAAGCACCACATGGGCATTGAGGATCCTGATCCGGACGTGGCCGAGCAGCAGCGTCTTGCGATCGATCTCGACGACGACGACGCGGGCTCCAGCCAGCCGCCCCTAGAAGCCGACCCCGCGGACTTCGCCGACCAACACCACGCCATCCCCCTGTCCGACGAGGACCGCTGATCATCGCCTACTCGGAACTAACGGCGGGCGGCAACCGACTACCTAGTTGAGGTTGGGCGCGGGAGGTGATGCGGTGACGGGCGCGGAGTGGGTGCACTGGCTCTTTGCGGCAATGTTCGCCGCGCTGACCCTGTTCTACCTGGCTCGGCTGTGCACTCCTCGCCGGGAGACGTCGGCGTGGGGTGGTGCCGCCCACCGGGACGTGGATGTTTCGCGCGGCGTGATGAGCCTCGGCATGGTCGCCATGCTGGTGCCCTGGATTGATCCATTGCCCCGGCTGTACTGGCAGGTGGCCTTCGGCGTGGCCGCCGGGCACATCGCAGTCCGGCTGATCCGGCAGCAAATGCGGTCAGCCCCGGTACCGTTGCGCGACCTGGGTGGCCACCATGAACTGCATCTCGTCATCGGCGGCCTGGCGATGGTGTACATGCTGGCGGCGATGCCGTCGGAGCATGCCATGGCCGACGGCATGGAGATGGCCGCAACCAGCGCCGCTGGCGTTGCCCTGCCGGTGCTGACTTGGGCGTTCATCGCGTATTTCCTGGTGTTCGTGGTGCGGTTGGGCGCCCGGCTGGCGATGCCCGCGAACGCTGTGGAGACGGACACCCTGGCGTCCGCGGCCCTGGGTGGTGGAACCCGAGGCATGGTCGTCTCGCCCCACCTGCTCGGTTCTTCAGAGCTCGTCATGGCAATCGGGATGAGTTACATGCTCATGACGATGCTGTGAGCCCCTACCCGATGGAGGTTGCGGCATGGTGATGATCCGTTATCGGTTGGGGCATCGACTGGTACGACGGATTGCCGCGATCGGCGCCGTCTGCGTCGTGGCGCTGCTCACCCTCGCCGGTGTCGCGTGGGCGCACGTCACGGTGAACCCTCATACCGCGCAGCAAGGCAGCTATACCAAGGTCTCCTTCCGGGTTCCCAATGAGCGCGACGACGCGTCCACCACCCAGCTGGAAGTAGATCTTCCCGTCGATCACCCGATCGCGTCGGTGCAGACCCGTCCGGTGCCCGGCTGGACCTCAACCGTGCAGAAGACCACGCTGGCGAAACCGATCACCACCGACGACGGGCAGGTCACCGAAGCTGTCTCGAAGATCACCTGGACGGGTAGCAAGATCGCGCCCGGATCGTTCGAGGAGTTCGACGTGTCGATGGGCCCGTTGCCGACCGACACCGATCAGTTGGTGTTCAAGGCCCTGCAGACCTACGACAACGGTGACGTGGTGCGATGGATCGATACCGCGCCTAAGGGGGCACCGGAGCCGGACCACCCCGCGCCGGTGCTCACGCTGACCCCGGCCGACACCAATTCTGCGGCCACCACGAGCAGCGAAGCCGGATCCTCGACGGGCATCTGGGGCGTGGCGCTCGGCATCGTAGGGATCGTGCTGGGAACCATCGGCATCGTCGTCGGACTGCGAAACCGGCGTAACGCGGCTGCTGGCTGAGCCCTGCCAGTGCCTTGTCGGCGAGCGCTGCGAGTATCCGCCGTGGCGGTGCTGTGCGCGGTGTTCGGGCTACTTGCCGGCACCGGCCCGGCCTCCGCTCACGCGGTGCTGATCTCCACCGATCCCGGGTCAGGCGCGGTGGTCGCCACGATGCCGGCCACAGTGTCGCTGACCTTCGGCGAGCCGGTGGTGGTGGCGGCCGATGGGGTCCGGGTCTTCGGGCCGGATGGTGCCGAGCTGGACAACGGCCACGCCGCTTCGCTGGGTCGCTCCACCACGGTGGGAGTGGGCCTGCTTCGCGTCGCTAAGCCACCGCAGGGCACGTTCACCGTGTCCTGGCGAGTGATCTCGGCCGACTCGCACCCGGTAGCGGGTGCCTTCACCTTCTCGGTGGGTCACCCCTCGGCGAGCCGGGCACCAGCGGCCGCGCAGCCGCGGGGCAGCCGCACCGTCGGTGTGGTGTACGGCATCGTTCGGGCGGCGGCGTTCGCATCCTATGCGTTGCTAGTGGGATCGATCGCGTTCGTCCTGCTCTGCTGGCCCGGCGCGATCGCCAGGCGCGACGTCCGCCGCGTCATGCTGGTCGGCTGGGCCGGTTTGTTGGCCATGAGCATCGCGACGTTGCTGCTGCAGGGACCCTATGGCAACGGCCTGGGTCTTGATCGAGTCTTCGACTCCGCGATCGTCTCGGAGACCTTGGGCAGCCGGTTGGGTGCCGCGGTGACCGCACGGCTGCTGTTGCTGGCCTTGGCCGGCGGCTACCTGGTGCTGTTGTGCGCCTGGCTGGGTCACCTCCAGCGGCGGGGCCGAGCGTGCTTCGGTGCGCTTGGTGTGGCTCTGGCCGTCGGCTTGGCCTGTACCTGGGCCGCCGCGGACCACGCAGCGGTGGGCCGGCAACCAGCGGTGGCGTTGCCAGTAGACGTCGTGCATCTGCTGACCATGGGCCTGTGGCTCGGCGGCCTGGCCACCCTGGTGGTGGTCTTGCGACCGGCGGGCACCACGAACGACGCCGCGCAAGCGGCACCCGAGCTCGCCGTGCACCGGTTCTCCTCGATCGCGACCGGCTCGATTGTGACCCTCATCGCCACCGGCAGCTACCAGTCGTGGCGCCAGCTCGGCAGTTGGGCAGCGTTCGGCTCCACCGACTACGGCCGGCTGCTCCTGGTGAAGCTCGGAGTTTTCGCCCTGATGCTCCTGGTCGCCCTGCGGTCGCATCAGGCGGCTCGTGAGCGCGTCACAGTGTTCTGGCACCGATTGCCACTCACGAGCACGCTGCGGCGCAGCGTGCTGGCTGAAGCCGCGCTGGGTGCCGTCGTACTCGGCGTCACCGCGCTGCTGGTCAACGCCGAACCCGGTCGAACCGCGACTGCGGCGCCGCCGGGACCGGTCCACCGCGTCATCCGCTACGACACCGGTGGGGCCAACGGGCGTGGCCAGCTCATTGTGGACGTCGATCCGGCTGCCGCGGGGCCGAACACGGTGCGCGTCACCGTCGAAGACCCCGATGGGGCGGCACATGACGTGGCCGAACTGCGCAGTACTGTGATCGTGCGGCAGCTCGGTCCCTTCCCGGTTGCACTGCAGCACACCGCACCCGGCGAGTATGTCGCCCAGGCAGTACAACTGCCCTACAGCGGGGCCTGGCAGCTCAAGGTGACCGTGCGCACATCCGACATCGATGAGACGACCGTGGCCACTCCGATCGACATCAGGTGACGGGTTACTTCTTGGGCATCGCTCGGAAGGACTCGACGACCTGGTTCACCGGTGGCAGGACGACCGTCGGGTCTGAGGCCGCCGCGGTGAACACCGCGATGCCATAGTTGGTGGGATCGTTCTGGACAGTGATCGCCAGGAAACGGATCTGGGTGTTCTTGGCATTGTTGCCGATCCCGCCGTATATCAGCGCTGGCTGCGGGCCCACCTGCCGGGCTTCCGGCGGGATCACCTGCACGTCGTGGTAGTTACCGGCCACCTGCTGGAAGAACAAGGTGCCGGCCACTGGAATCGGTCCAGCACGACCGACCCCGAGGGTGATCACGGTGGTCTGATCCGGGCTGGTCACCGTGGTGGTGCGGCCTTGCTGAGTGGTCGACCAACCGGTCGGGGCATCGAAGCGGTACTGGCCAGCAGCATTGACCACTTCATGGGTATCGACCGCGCCACTGACGCTGCCGCGACTCACTAGGGCGATCACCCCGCACACCACGGCTAGCAGCAGAGCCACGACACCGATCAGCGCGGGGATCGGTCTGCTTTGCAACCGGGAGACCCAGGGCAGCTTAGAGATCAAGGTATTCATGAGGGCGCCGATCGTACTGGGGACAGGGGGGTCAACATGCCAGCGGGGGCCGGCGAATTGCTCGCCGACCCCCGCTGAAGGTGTAGCTGTCAGACTGCTGTGCGCTCAGACGGTGTGCTTGCCCACCCGACGACGGGTACCCGCCACAGTCAGCGCACCCAACCCGGTGAGCAGGAAGCCACCGGCAAGCAGCCCAGCGACATCGGCTCCAGTCTGGGCCAGTTCCGGGCCCTGGCCGGCTTGGTTCTCACCCTTGTTCTCGCCGTTGCCGTGGTCCTCACCCTTGTTGCCGTGGTCCTCACCCTTGTTGTGGTGATCGTTTTCATTCGTCTCGTGTGCGAGGGTCTCCGCCTGGCCGAGCACGACCAGCAGAGTCCTGTTCAGCACGTCGAGGCGCAGGGCCTCCACCGCACTACCAGCACCCTTGGGGTTGTGGAAGATGACCGACCTGCCCTGGTTGAGCAGCAGGCAGAGCAGCGCGGAGTCGCCACAGTCACTCGGGAGGCCCAGGGACGTGTCCTGGTCACCCAGGAAAGTGGACTTGCCGTTGCTGTCGATTCCGAGCAGGAACGAGTGGCGCTCGGTCTCCGGCTTCTCCGACCTCGACTTGGAATCCGCATGCACGGCCTCCACGCCAAGTCCTTCACAGGGCGTGGTCAGCTTGTCGCGCTTGCCCAGGCAGAGGTTGAGCAGCTCGTTGGCGGAGTCGGCCTTGGTGTGGCCGTGCTCCTTGTCACGCTCGGCAATGCCGAGGCCCTCGGCAACGCCCAGGGACAGGATGCCCTTGCACTCGTAAGAGGCTGTGGTGTCCTTGTCGTGACCGCCCAAGCACAACGCCGCCACGCCACCGCGGGCAGCGGCGAGCGACGAGTCGTGGTCCTCGGTGGCCACAGCGTTGTGGTAGAGCAGGCTCAGGCAGAGCACGCCACTGGTGGCGCTGCAGAGCTTGAGGGCGTCGCCGTTGTCGCCTTCTCGGTTGTGGTCCTTCGAGGACGCGCTGGAGCCGATGATCCGGCTGCCACCCAGACCGAGCACCGTGGAGTCGGAGTGTGCATCTCCGTTGTCCTCGATGGTGCCGTTGTACTTGGTGATGTCGAGCAGGTGCGACCTGAGCAGGTCGATCCGCGCGACGGCACCAGAGGCGTGGTCCGGTGGCTCCGGGTCGTCGATCTCGTGGCTGCCCGATGTGTCATCGCGGTGCTCGACGTCACCGTGGTGGTCACCGTCGTGGTGGTCACCGTCGTGGCCATCGTGGTGGTCACCGCCGAGAAGACCAGTCGTGTGCGAGTTGCCGTTGAGGACATCGCCGACGATGGGAAGATCGCCAGTATTGGGTGCACCGGGCGTGCCGGCACCGCCACCGGCTCCAGGGCCGGGCTCGGTGATTTGTGGTGTACTTGGCGTCCCGGGGCTGGGCACTGCCGGTTGCGCGGACGTGCCGACGATCTTCTGCACCGAGTGGACCACCTGCGCAGAGGCAGCACCCGGCAGCAAAACCATCGCGGCTGCCGTGCCGGCGGCCATGAGAGCCAGGCGGCGGTGCCTCCTGGGTGTGCGTGACGTCATGTTCCGGTGTTCCTCCTCGTTCGAGATCACTCCGCGAGAGGGCGGTACGGCCTTCCCCTCGGCGGCCGTGGATCCCTCGTACCTGCAATGGAAGCTCCGACTCCACCGTGTTTCGGTGGCCGATCTCCGGGCGTCCAGGTACCGGCTCAACGACGTGGGAGTCGACGCAGATACGACCGGCACCCGTACTACTCCCCGAACGGTGACCGCCTGTCGGTGGAAACTGCTGGAAGGCACACGCAGCGTAGATATCAGCTGGACCGAGGCAGCCGCAAACGCCACAGATAGGACAAACAGGTCCGGTGTCGGTTGCTCTCAGTTACTATTGGGCTTGTAGAGCAGGAATCACCGGTCCTCGGAGCACTGACCGTGGCCCCGTAGAGCGGACAGATTCCGGCATGATTGACTACGCTGCGACATGTCACCATTGCGCCGCCGCAGGCCGGTCATCGTCGTCATTGCGGCTGGGCTGCTCGCTTGCGCGGCCGTCGCCTGTAGCGATCGGCCCGTCACCCCGCCCCCGATCGATCACGCCGGGACCGCGGTCCCGGCGGCGGTCCAGCCGGTGACGGCACCACAGCCGATGGCCGACGGGCCGTGCCGCTATCTGCCGGCGGCGGCGGTACAGGCGGCCAACGGCGAGCGTGTCGTCGCGGTACGGATCTCCGACACCGGTCCAGACCGGCCGCAGCCGGCCTGTTTCTTCTTCGCGGCTAACGGCACGGTGCAGCTACGGACCTGGATCCTCGCGACCACGCCGCAGGTAGCGCGAGCAACCGTCGACGCTGCCGCCCCGGTCGCGAGCTCAGATCTGGCGCAGCTTCCCGGTGGCTGGTCCGGCGGCTCACAGCCGACCGCCGATGGAGCGGTGTTTGCGGTCAGCCGACAGGGCACCGCGGTGGTGATCACGACCAATCAGCGGCAGACGATCGGCGCCCGCCGGATCGCTGTGCAGGTGATCGCCGCCCTGGGTCTGTAAGCCGCTGGGGTCGCCAAGCGACTGTGTCGCAAGACCCAACCGAGCTGCCCGCTCAGTCGTTGCCGGCCGAAGGACGTTGCGCGCGGACGACGCCATTGCCGGTCGGAGACTGTCCGGTGGCCACCTGGTTGCGGTACTGCCCAGTCCCCCGCTCGACCTGCCGGATCGCCAACCACTCGGGATCGCGCCGTGACTGCCGGCGGTTGCGCAGCACTACGCCGGCGACTCCCGCGATCCCGAGCAACAGCGGAACCACCCACCGCCAGCGGCGGATGGAGCCCTGCGTCTTCGCCTCGTTCACGTCCTTAGCCCTTCATGATTGTCGCCCATGATTGTCGCCGTCGCTGCGTGGCTGCTCGGTATCGTCGACCTGAACTAGATATGCCCATCCTGCCGCGTCCGCAACCGAACGGCCCTTCACCGACAAGGCGGTCTGGCAGGATGGTCAGGTGACTGAACCCACGACAGACGAGACGCAGGTCGTCCTGCACACCAGCGAGGGTGACATCCGCATCACCCTCTTCCCGACCCATGCCCCGAAGACCGTGGCGAACTTCGTGGGCCTCGCCGAGGGCAGCAAGGACTATTCCCAGAACAACGCCAAGGGTGAGCGGTCTGGGCCGTTCTATGACGGCTCCGTGTTCCACCGGGTGATCAAGGGCTTCATGATCCAAGGTGGTGACCCCACCGGTACCGGACGGGGTGGACCCGGCTATCGCTTCGGCGACGAGTCGCATCCGGATCTGCAATTCAACCGGCCCTACCTGCTGGCGATGGCCAACGCAGGTCCGAACACCAACGGCTCCCAGTTCTTCATCACCGTCAGCACCCCGACACACCTCAATCGCAAGCACACCATCTTCGGCGAGGTGGCCGACCAGAAATCCCGCAGCGTGGTGGACAAGATCGCGACCACGCCGACCCGAGGCGACCGTCCCGACAAGAACATCGTGATCGAACGGGTGACGGTCAAGGCCGCCGGAGCATGACGGCGATGGCCGGTCCAGTGTGTGTCCGGCACCCGGGCCGCGAGACTGGGGTACGCTGCACCCGCTGCGACCGGCCCGCTTGCCCCGCTTGCCTACGCGAAGCTTCGATCGGCTACCAGTGCGTGGACTGCATCGCCGAAGACGCTCGGTCGCGGCTGCGCTCGCGATCGCGCTCCAGCACCATTGCGTGGGCGCCACCCGGTGGTCCCTCGCTGGTGATTCCAGCCCTCATCGCGATCAACGTCGCAGTCTTCGTGTTCACCGTGGTGCAGGCCGGCAGCCTGTCCCACAACTCCGACGCGCCGCTGTTCGGGCAGTGGGCGCTGCAGCCCGCGGCGGTCACGCATGGCGACTGGTGGCGGCTGCTCACCTCTGGCTTTCTGCATATCGGGCCGCTGCACCTGGCTTTCAACATGATCGCGCTATGGGTGATCGGCCGAGAGCTCGAGCGGGTGCTGGGCCGGGTCCGCTTCTTGGTGGTGTACCTAGTCTCGCTGCTCGGCGGTTCGCTGGTGGTCTACCTGTTCGCCAACCCGATGAGCGACACCGCGGGCGCGTCGGGTGCGGTGTTCGGGCTGATGGGCGGCCTCGCTGTGGTACTAATGCGGCTGCGCCTGTCCCCCCGCCCGGCGCTGACCATCATCGTGCTCAATGTGGTCATCAGCTTCGTGGTGCCGAACATTTCCATCCTCGGCCACCTCGGCGGCCTGGCGTTCGGCGCGGCGCTGACAGCCGCGATGGTCTACGCCCCCAACCGACGCTAGCCGGCCGGTGGGAGTCGTGAACTCGACGGGACCGACATTTTTCGCGACGGAAACGTCCGTCGTGTCGAGTTCACGCCCAGCTGTCCACAGGGGTTGTCCACAGTGGGGATGAATTTCACGGGTGTTGTTTGGGGCGTCAGCGCCAGCGCATCGTCATCAGCAGGCCGGTAACCATCAACGTGAAGCCGATCAGGAAGTTCCAGTTGCCAAGGCTGTTGAGCAGCGGGATCTTGTCGATGGCCAGATAGTTGACCACCAGCCACAGCAGGCCAAGCACCATCAATCCCAGCATCACGGCAACGTAGAACGGATGTGAAGGACCCGCGACGCGGACCTTCGTCGCGCCGAGCGCTTCGGCCGGCGGGGTGTAGACCGACTTCTTGCGGACCTTGGATTTCGGCATGGTCATTCCTCGTTCGACGTGGGCTCGTTCGACCTGCGGGCGTGTGAAGCGGCCGCACCATCCGTAGCGGGGCGCTCGACGCACACGTTACGGCACCCACTACCGTCTCCGTGCTGGCGTCGGTGCTGGCGTCGGTGCTGCCGGGTGAGGACGATGCCGCTGTCCTGCGAGGAGGTTTCGTGAGCCATGTGCAGTCCCCGGTACGGGGTTCACCGCCATCACGCGGGCGCAGAGACCCCGTGCGGACGACCGTCCGCGGGCTGGGTGAGTTGCTTTTGACGGCAGGCCTGGTGGTGCTGCTGTTCGTCTTCTACGAGGCCTACGTCACCGACTGGAGCTCGGCTCAGAAGCAGCGCCAGGCCACCGCCCAGCTGGATGACACCTGGCGCAACGGCCGAGGCTTGGTGGAACGGCCGGTCCACGGCGCCGGTATCGCCAAGATGTACATCCCCGCGTTCGGACCCGATTTCGTGTTCACCGTGCTGCAAGGCACCGACCAGGATGTCCTGGCGGTCGGACCGGGCCACTATGAGGGCACTGCCGGGCCCGGCCAGCTGGGGAATTTCGGAGTGGCCGGGCACCGGGTCGGCAAGGGCTCTCCCTTCAACTCCCTGGACCTGCTGGCGTCCTGCGACGCCATCGTGGTGGAGACCGCGGACCACTGGTACGTCTACCGGGTGCTGCCACTGCAGGGCGAGTCCGACGGCTGGGCTGCCGGGAAGGGGACGCAGCCGCAGTGCCGAGGGGTGGCACAGCTGCCTGGTCACTACGCGAACGTGGTAGGTAAAACGATCGTGCTTCCCAACCAGGTCGACGTGATCGCTCCGGTTCCTGGCCAGCCAGGTCGTGCGCCGGTTAACCGGCTGATCACGCTGACCACCTGCAACCCGCAGTTCTCCGCTCGGGAGCGGCTCATCGTGCACGGAGTGTTGGTCGCTTCGTATCGCAAGGCCGACGGTCAACGCCCGGTCGAGCTGACCGCCGGCGCCTGAGGAGGCTCATGTACAGCTGGATTTGGCGGCACCTGCCTGGCTCGCGCGCGGTGAAGTTGTTGGAAGCCTTGTTGCTCGTCGCAGCGGTGGTGGCGCTGTTGATGCTGGTGGCATTCCCGTGGGTGGAGCCTCGACTGCCGTTCAACGACGTCACCGCTGGATAAAGCTCGTGAGTGCCAGGCAGCTACGCTGCCTAGCATGCAGGTCCTTGTGATCGACAACTACGACAGCTTCGTTTACAACCTTGTGCAGTACCTGGCGCAGCTGGGATGCCAGTGCGTGGTGCGGCGCAACGACGCGATCGAGCCCGGAGACGTCGCCGCCGCGGACGCCGTGCTGATCAGCCCCGGCCCAGGTACGCCGGACCGAGCCGGCGCGAGCATGGACATCATCCGGGACTGTGCCGCGCAGCGCCGCCCGTTACTCGGCGTCTGCATCGGGCACCAGGCAATCGGCGCCGTCTGGGGCGCCACTGTGGCCCGAGCCCCAGAACTGCTGCACGGCAAGACGTCCCTGGTGTACCACGAC
>JAICSB010000611.1 GCA_025937115.1 Pseudonocardiaceae bacterium
ATCTGAGGGTGGGTCCGGGCGACGTTGGCCCTGACATCGAGCTCAACGACGCGGGTGTCATAGGCGCACATGAAGGTTGCATTGGCCGAGGCGAGCGCCACGTTGACCAGCGACTCGTGCCGAAACCACTCCCGGCTGTCCTGCCCGGTGCGATCGGTCCACGACGGCTCTTGGATCATCCGCAGCCGGTGCCCGCCGGAGATCGCCGCATGCACGGTGCGGCACAGGGCCGCCAGCGCCCGCGCCGGATTGGCGTACCACTCGCTGTTGTCGCAGAACGCCACCTGCCGGGCCTGCGCACCTAGCGCCGCCCGCAGCCACCCAGTATTACGGTCCGTGGTCACGAGCCGAACCGGGTCGCCGCACTCCAGCCCATCCCGAACCAACGGGAGAGTGCCGGCCAAAAACTCATCCTTCGATCTGTACAGCAACGCCTGATGCGCGAACGACACGTCACCCTCGTTGGTGTCGACACCGCGCAGCACGCCGCCAGTCCTCACTGCCACACCCCTCCTGCTGAGGCATCGAAGATTCCCCGACTGCCGACTACCCAAACGTGCTGCGAAAGACGATGCCACCAGCGACCCTGTCAGAGCAGGTATAGATGCAGTCGTACGACGGTGCCCGTAGCATCGCTGCGCATCTCGACGAGGTCGCAGAACTGGCGGGCCAACCACAGCCCGCAGCCACCCGCCCGGCCGGGCCGAGGGGGCAAATGCCCGGCCAGGGGATCGCACCGTCCCGCCCCAGTATCGCTGACCTCGCACACCATCGAGCGCGGCCTTGTCCAGATCCGCACCACGCGCGATCCATCGCCATGTTCGATCGCGTTGGTCGCGACCTCATCGAGCGCCTGTACAAACCGCCTAACGGAGTGCGGGACCGCACCTGCCCAGGTGGCGTATGAGGTCATGAACCCGCGCAAGGAGGCCAGTTGACCCAGCCGGTCAAACGGCAGTCGCAGGGCCGTTGGGGGTGGTTCAGGTAAGGGTGACTTGTCGCATTCGGCGTTGAACACCGCCGGATCGGTGTAGCTCGGGCTCGGTCGGGCGCCGCCGTCGACGACGAGCTCGGGATGTGTCCGAGCCACCTGGGCGACGACCTTGGAATTCACCACACGAGTGTCATAGGCGCACACGCACGAGGCATTGGCCGAGGCGAGCGCAACGTTGACCAGCGACTCGTACCGAGCCCGCTCGCTACCCTCCTGCCCGATGCGCGCCGTCCACAACGGCTCTCCGATCATCCGGAGCCGCTTGCCGTCCGCAGCCACCGATACCGCGCGGTACAGGGCCGCTAGCGCACGCCCCGGGTGCAGGTACCACTGGCTGCAATCGCCGAACACCACCCGCCGGGCATCCCCGCCCAGCGCCACCCGCAACCAACCCGCATTACGGACCGTAGTCACAACCCAGATCGGATCGCCGTGCTCCAGACCCGCCCGAACGAAGGGAACCGTGCCAGCCAGGAACTCCTCCTGTGACCGGTATAACAACCCCTGGTGTGTCAACGGCTCGCCACCCTGGCTGGTGTCGATACTGACCAACACACGCCGCCCTTCCTGTGCCCGACTGTCGCCACACCTGCCAACGGCGACACTAGGCCAGCCAGGGACGTCTCACCAGCAACCCGACGCGGGAACCAGCTCCGGCGATGTCCGTGGGGAACGGCCCGATCGCGTAGCGTCACTAACCACCCATGAAGATGAACTCCAGCTGAATATTGTCCGGATCACGGAACACCAGCGCCGAGTACTTTATCACGCTAGCGATATCGGTCACGCCCGAGTGGGACCGCCGAACTATCGAGCCATTCTGCCCAGGATTCCAAATCGACTCGGCACAGAAATGCTGATGTGGTCGAGGCCGGTCCGGGCTTCATCGAATGATTGGCCGTCATTCCTTGTATTGTGTTGAATACCTATGATGATTCCGCAGCTGAGGTCAGTGAGGAGCACAGCGTATCCGGTCTCTTCGTCGCCGTAATGCGGGAACTTAGCAGGGATGCGTTCAAGCCCTAGTACCCGCTGGTACCAGTCTGCGCTAGCCTCTACATTGGTTACTGTAACACCGAAGTGGTGGAATCCGGCCATGGGCGGTCGTTGCTTCGCCGTCTGGTTCATCTCAATCTCCTTGGTATGACTCAGTCGAGCCGGGGTCCCCCACGCGCAGCGGGGCTTTGTGGTAGCGGCCCTCATGGGCCAGGATCGGTCGGGTGTCGCCCGCTAGCTCCGGATATTTAGCCTCCAACTGCTGCCGGCGGTCCCACTGCCGCTGCATCTGGGTGACGTATTCCCGGTCACCGTAGGAGAGACGCAAAGGCTCCGAATGGAAGCCCAGCCGCGCCTTGTGTGGCCGAGACTCTCAGTGGCACGAAGCCCCGGATCGCCGCCAGATCAAGGCATTCGGCCGCCAGTCGGGTCTTCCCTACGCCCGCCGCCCCGGCG
>JAICSB010000190.1 GCA_025937115.1 Pseudonocardiaceae bacterium
ATCAAGCAGCACCTTCTCCACCACCTCGCTCTCCGGGATGCCGTGCAGCGCGGCCTGGTCGGCGATCTGCTTCTCGACCAGAGGCGTCCGCACGTAGGACGGGCAGAGGGCGTTGACGCTGATGTTCGGCTCGCCGTGGGCGCTGGCTTCCAGCGCGACGGTCTTGGTAAGCCCCACCAGCCCATGTTTGGCGCAGACGTAGGCCGACTTGTGACTGGAGGCGACCAATCCGTGCACTGAGGAGATGTTGATAATCCGGCCCCATCGCCGCTCGTACATCCCGCCGATGAGACGTTTTGTAAGAACAAACGGTGCCGTCAGCATGACCGCCAAAATCAAGTCCCATCGCGCCTCGTCGAACGACTCTATCGGGCTCACGTGCTGGAGACCGGCATTGTTGACCAGGACGTCCACCTCGGATGCCTCAGTAGCGATGCGGTGGACGTCGCTGCGAACTGAGAGGTCCGCTGGACGGGCTGACGCGCCGGGCACGGCTGCCGCCTGCTCCTCCAACCGCTGCCCTGGCAGGTCCACCATCAGCACCTCAGCACCCGATCGGGCGAGACAGTCGGCAACGGCCAACCCGATCCCTGATGCGGCCCCGGTGACCAGTGCACGCCGGCCGGACAGATCGACAGTTTTGGGTTCCATACCCTATGGGCCTGCTCCCTGCTGGTCGTTTTTCAGAAATTCCCGGATCGCCTCGGCCGTCCTGGGATGGGTGACTACCCCGTAGTGATTGGCAGCAACCTCCACCACGCGTGCCTCGGGTACCGACTGCGCGAAGGCGTCACGGTCGTCCTCGTCGACGATGAACGGGCCGCCGGGAACAAGCGGCTGGGTGGCGCGCACGAGCAGGACGGGCATCGACAGGGCCGGCCAGAGTCGGCGCCGGTCGTGCGAGATGCCGTACTCGAAGTCCTCGGTGACGGCCGCCCGGCTGGTGCGAGCCCGCACACCGCCTGCCACCGGCTCAAGCTCGTAGGCGAAGTAGCGCTCCCACAGCGGATCCCAGGGGACGATGGTGCCCATTTGCTTGACCAGCCGCAGGTACTGGTGCGACGAGGGGTGGATCACGCCAAGCCGCTCGATCACCGTCCGGATCAGCGCGTTCGCCGACTGTCCGGGCGCCCCACAACCATCGATCAGCACCACCTTGTCAAGGAGATGCGGCTTCGTGCTCGCCAGCTGCATCGCCACGTACGCCCCCATGGACCAGCCGAGAAGGTGAATAGAGCCCGCGCCCAGCCGGTCCGCGACCTCGGCGACGTCGGCCGCGTGAGCAGGCCAACCGTAGGTACCCGGCGGCGTCGACTCGCTCCTTCCCCGGCCACGGGGGTCGACCATGACGACGTGGAAGCCCGCTTCCGCCAGCGCGCATCCGATGAAATCGAAACTGCGGAGGTTCGCGGAGAGGCCCGGAAAGCAGACAACCAGCGGTCCATGCCCGCCGCTGCGAGCGGCATGCACCCGCCCGGAGGACAACTGCAGGTCGAACTCTTCGAATCGCGACAGCGCATCCATGGTCCTACGGACCTTCCCACCAGCTCTCCTCCTGAGTGGCCGTCACTACTGTAGGCGCCGTGGCCGACATGGTGCGTTACGAGCTCGACGGGCACGTCGCGACGATCACCTATCAGCGGCCGGACAAGCTCAACGTCATCGACCAGCAGATGCGAACGGAGCTCAACGCCGCGTTCGCCGCGTTCCGGGACGACGAGGACGCCTGGGTGGCGATCGTCACCGGCTCAGGTCGGGCGTTCTGCGCCGGAGCAGATATCCGTTCCCCGGGCAGCCCCGCCGGCGAGTTTCCTGGCACGTTCTGGGAGAAGCCCACCGTCAACTCGTTCGAGAGCGGCTGGGAGATCTACAAGCCGGTGATCGCCGCGGTGAACGGGTACTGCCTGGGCTACGGGCTGACCCTGGTCACCTGGTGCGACTTCGTCATCGCCAGCGAACATGCGGTCTTCGGTTATCCGGAGGTGCGCATCGGCACTCCCACGATCGTCGGCGCCATCCGGTTGCCGCAGCGGATCGGCTGGCAATACGCCATGGAGCTGCTCCTCACCGGCGAGCAGATCACCGCCGAACGGGCCAAGGAGATCGGTCTCGCCGGCTGGGTTGTGCCGCACTCAGCGCTGCTGTCCGCCGCCCGGGAGCTCGCCGACCGGCTGCTCGCCGCCGCCCCGCTGGCCGCCCGGGCCACCAAGGAAGTGGCCCGGCGTGCCCCGGACATGTCCGGTGTGGACGCGATCCGCTTCGGTGAGACGATGCGGCTGGTGGCCAACGCCACCCAGGACGCCGTGGAAGGTCGGGCCGCCGCCCTGGAGCGCCGGCCACCGGTATGGCATGGCCGGTGACATTTCCGCCGATGATGTCACGGGATGCTGGCGACCACGCCCGGCCGCTCGCAGCAGGTCCACCATGGTGAAGTGCTGTTGGAGCTATACGTGGGTGTCCAGTCCAGCACATCGCTGTACATGTAGTAACATGTACAGCGTGACGCCCGCCGATCGAGAAGGCGGACACCCGACCGTCGGAATGCGCGAGCTCTCCCAACGCACGGCGAAGGTCATAGCGCTGGTCCGCGCAGGCGAGACAGTCGAGGTCACCGACAGAGGCAAGATCGTGGCGCGAATCGTGCCCGCGGTCGACGACCGGTATGACCAGCTGATCGCGGCTGGGGTGATCCGGCAGGCCAAGCGCCCGTTCGACATCACTCACCTGCCCGCGCCCGCAGCCAACGCGACCGGGCGCTCAACCGAGGACTGGCTTACCGACCTCCGTGGCGAGCACTGAATGCCGACCAGAATCTACGTCGACACCTCAGCAGCGGCGAAGCTGTTCATCGCCGAGCGGGAGACCGTTGATATGCGGCAATGGCTCTCAGATCTGTCGACGCCGCACCTGGTGTCTTCTGCGTTGATGATCGTGGAACTCCTGCGGCTGCTTCGTCTCGTCAATCCCGCCACAGTCGCTCCAGCGGAACAATTCTTGGCGACCAATATCGACATCGTCGAGATCACACCTCCGGTGCTCGCGGATGCGACCATGGTGCCGCCGCCACGGCTGCGTACCCTCGATGCGATCCACATGGCCACCGCGTTGGATCTCGGCACCTCCGTCGATGTACTCCTCACCTATGACAAGGTTCTCATCGAGGCCGCCCGCGTCACCGGTCTCACCGTGGCATTCCCCGGGGCGTCGTACTGATTACTGCTATGCGCTCATAGCGATGCTATGAGTCGCTCCACGCGCTCGTCGACGGCGCGGAACGGGTCTTTGCACAGCACGGTGCGCTGGGCCTGGTCGTTGAGCTTGAGGTGTACCCAGTCGACGGTGAAGTCGCGGCCGGCGGCCTGGGCTGCGGCAATGAAGTCGCCGCGGAGCTTGGCCCGGGTAGTGGCTGGCGGGGTGTCCTTGGCCGCCTCGATCTCGCCGTCGTCGGTTACCCGGTCGACCAGCGCCTTGCGCTGCAGCAGGTCGAACAGCCCGCGACCGCGCCGGATGTCATGGTAGGCAAGGTCGAGTTGAGCGATCCGCGCGTTGGACAGGTCCATCCGGTGCTTGGCGCGGTAACGCTCAATCAGCCGGTGCTTGATCGCCCAGTCGATCTCACGGTCGATCAGTCCGAGATCCTGCTGCTCCACCGCGTTCAGAGTGCGGTCCCACAACTCCATGACCCGATCGGTCAGCGGATCGGACCCGCGCTGCGCGACATGATCCGCAGCACGCGCGTAGTACTCCCGTTGAATATCCAACGCCGAGGCCTCGCGTCCGCCGGCCAACCGCACCCCGCGCTGGCCGGTGAGGTCGTGGCTGATCTCGCGGATCGCCCGGATCGGGTTGTCCAGGGTGAAGTCGCGGAATGTGACGCCCTCCTCGATCATCTCCAAGACCAAATTGGCAGTGCCCACCTTGAGCAAAGTGGTCACCTCGGACATGTTCGAGTCACCGACGATGACGTGCAGGCGACGGTACCGTTCGGCGTCGGCGTGCGGCTCATCCCGGGTGTTGATGATGGGGCGGGACCGGGTCGTCGCCGAGGAGACCCCCTCCCAGATGTGCTCAGCCCGCTGCGACAGGCAGTACACGGCACCGCGCGGTGTCTGCAGCACCTTTCCCGCCCCACAGATCAGCTGCCGGGTCACCAGGAAGGGCAGCAGCACGTCGGCGATCCGGGAGAACTCACCGGCTCGCCCGACCAGATAGTTCTCGTGGCAGCCGTAGGAGTTACCCGCGGAGTCAGTGTTGTTCTTGAACAAGAAGATGTCCCCGCCGATACCCTCGTCGGCCAGCCGCCGCTCGGCGTCGACCAGCAGGTCCTCAAGGATTCGTTCGCCGGCCTTGTCGTGGGTCACCAGCTGAGCCAGGTCGTCGCACTCGGCGGTGGCGTACTCCGGGTGTGAGCCCACGTCGAGATAGAGCCGGGAGCCGTTGCGCAAAAACACATTAGACGAGCGACCCCACGAGACCACCCGGCGAAACAAGTAACGGGCAACCTCGTCCGGGGACAACCTGCGCTGGCCGTGAAAGGTGCAGGTAACCCCGAACTCGGTTTCAATGCCGAAGATCCGCCGCTGCATGCCTTCCACCCTAGGCCGCTGGAGGCGTCCTGCAGGCCCTCCGTACGGGCTCTCTTAAGCTGTAACGGTGCAGGACTGGTTGCGCAAAGTAGCGCAGGACATCAACCGGGTCGACCGAGAGCTGGTACGCCGCAGCGCGGTTATCCCGCACTGGCCCGCTGACGCCGGTTTGCGGGCGCTGTCCACGGCCGCCAACCACAGCCTGCTGTGGTTGGCGGTGGCTGCCGTGCTGGCCAGCCGCCAGGGTTCAACCCGGCGCGGCGCGCTGCGTAGTGTGGCGGCGATAGGCGGGGCCAGTCTCGCCATCAACGCCCTGGCCAAACCGCTGCTGCCGCGCCGCCGGCCGGCTTATGACGATCTCCCGGTGGCGCGCCGGCTGGCTCTGCGCGATCACCCGAGATCATCGTCGTTCCCCTCCGGTCACGCAGCGTCGGCTGCGGCATTCGCCACTGCGGTGACGATGGAAAACCCCGCGGTGGGGCTGGCGGTGGCTCCGGTCGCGGCAGCGGTGGCCTACTCTCGGGTACATACCGGAGCGCACTGGCCTTCCGATGTGGCCGCCGGGGCGCTGATGGGCACTGGTATCGCGCTGGCCACCCGGCTGTGGTGGCCGTTGCGGATCGGTGAATCCGCCGAGAGCAACCACCGGGCGCACGTGCCCGCGCTGCCCGACGGCGAGGGCCTGTTGATGATGATCAACCCCAGCTCCGGAACTGAGGGCGAGGACCCCAGCGCGGAGCTGGCCGCTGCCTGGCCGGCGGCCAGGCTGCTGTTCGCCGAACCTGATGGCGATCTGACCAAGCAGCTGGAGGCTGAGCTGGATGCGGCCGAGCGGCCGGTGCGAGCAGTCGGCGTCGCTGGCGGTGACGGCACGGTGGCGGCCGTCGCGGCGGTGGCCGCCAGGCGGAACGTGCCGCTGGTGGTGGTGCCGGCGGGCACGCTGAATCACTTCGCCCGAGACATCGGGGTGGCCGAGCTGTCCGACGCTGTCCAGGCGGTGCGCGACGGCAGTGCGATGGTGGTGGACCTGGGAGCGGTGCGGATCGACGACGCGCCGCCGCACGGGTTCGTCAACACCGCCAGCCTCGGCGGATACCCGGACCTGGTACAGCTGCGAGAGGACGGGGAAGCCCACTGGGGTAAGTGGCCGGCGGCCGCACTCGCGCTGATCCGGGTGCTCTGGGAGGCGGATCCGCTAGTGGCTCGCATCGATGGTGTTCCTCGCAAGGTGTGGCTGGTGTTCGTGGGCAACGGGCTCTACCGGCCCCGCGGTTTCACCGCCGCAGCCCGACACCGGCTGGACTCCGGGCTGATCGATGTCCGTTACGTCCGTGCCGACGTGCGGTTGTCCCGGACCCGGTTTGTTATCGGGGCGCTGGCTGGAGCGCTGCAGCGCAGCCGCACCTACGTCCAGCGGGAGTGTGCTGAGTTGCAGGTCGAGGTGCTCGGACGGCCGCTAGCGCTGGCCACTGACGGTGAGGTCATCGCGGAGGGCCGCAGGTTCCGGTTCTTGACCCAACCCGCGGCGCTGACGGTGTACCGGCCGGAGCCGGAGCACTGACACAACCAATTCGTCAGGTGCCGGTGGGGGGCTCAGTGTCGCCTTCGGTGGCTGGCTCGGCCGGCGTCGCGTCACCCGCGTCCTCGGCGGGCGCAGCGTCAGCGGTCGGGCTATCGGTATTGGTGAGCAGCGCGGTGAGCGCGGCCCCGGTGATGCGGCGGAATGCGCGGCGCGGACGGGACCGGTCCAAGACCGCGACCTCAAGCTGACCGACTCCCAGAGTGCGAGTGCCAGCCCCGTTGACGCTGGTGGAGACCGAGCTCAGGGCGGCA
>JAICSB010000097.1 GCA_025937115.1 Pseudonocardiaceae bacterium
CGTACCCGCGCAGGTGGTCCACGGCCGCGTTACCGGCACGGTCAGCCTCCCAACCGTGAGATCGTGACGGGTCGCCGACGGAATTGATCCGTCGCTCGCGGCACATTGTATGAGGCCGAAGGTATCTGTGCGGCGCTCGCCGGACTCCAAATATCGACGAAGTTTGTCGTGCTCAGCGCACGGACCTGAGGAGGAGACCTCATGACCCGCACTGATCAGCCCAAGCCCGAAGTCTTGGTCAAGCAGCTGACCAAATTCCGTGATCCGCTCCAGATTCCGCCGGTGCTGCGACCAAGCCCCATGCAGCTACTGACTATCCGCATGCGGGCCGAGCAGGTGCGGCTGCACTCCGAGCTGCCTGCGACGCGCGTGTGGACCTACAACGGATCGTTCCCGGGACCGACGATCGAGGTTCGCCGTGCCGAGCGACTGCGGGTGATCTGGCAAAACGAGATCACCGGCGACTACCCGGTCGAGGCCGTGGAGGTGCTCAACGCGACACCGGGGCCGGGCCGTGACGGCGCGGAACCGCTCCCGGACGTCGCGGCACTGCCGCCCTGGACCGTGGTGCATCTGCATGGCGCCCGGACCGGCGGCGGCAATGACGGCTGGCCGGAAAACGCCGTCCTGCCGGGCAACGCCCAACTGTCGGAGTATCCGAACGATCAGCAGGCGACGGCGCTGTGGTACCACGATCACGCCATGGCGATCACCGCCTTGAACGTGATGACCGGGCTGGCCGGCATGTACCTGATCCGGGATGCTGAGGAAGACCGTCTGCGGCTGCCGCACGGCGAGCACGAAGTGCCGCTGATCATCTGCGACCGCAACCTCGATACCGACGCCGGAGGCAACCTCACCGGGCAGCTCCTGCACAAGCTGTCCATCCTGTTTACCGAACCGGAGAAGGTAGCGCTTCCCTTCACCGGGCCCTTCACTCTGGTCAACGGGGTGATCTGGCCGCATCTCACCGTCGATGATCGCTGGTACCGCTTCCGGATGCTCAACGCCTCCAACTCGCGCTTCTACACGTTGGCACTTCACGACGAGAACGGAGCGGTTGTTTCTGGCGCGCTGCGCCAGATAGGCAGCGACGGAGGCCTGCTGCCCGCGCCGCTTGCGCTGGACCAGATCACCCTGGCACCGGCCGAGCGCGCCGATGTCCTGATCGACTTTCATGCCTTCCGGGGTCGGTCCCTCACGCTGGTGAACACGGGCCCCGGAACTCCCAACCCGGACGTCATGCAGTTCCGGGTCCGGGCACACGCGGTGCACGACGGTTTCACGCTTCCTGTCACGCTCTCGCCGTCGTTCGTGCGGCTGACTCACGACAACCTCCCCGAACACATGCACCGCTGGCTGGTGCTCACCCTGCTCGCCGGAAAACATCCGGAAATGTGGGAAATGGTTGAGATCGATCAGCCCCCACCAGCCCTGCCCGCAGACGGCATCGTGCAGGTCACCCTGGCTAATGGCACAGTCAAGACGCTGCAGCGGGTGAGCCGGGACTTCAAGGACGCGGTGAACTTCTATGTCGACTACAACGGCTGGGAACAATGGTCGATCCTCAACGCCAGCCCGGTTGCCCACCCCATCCACATCCACCTCATCCAGTTCCAGGTGCTAAGCCGGGACGGCTATGACGTGACCGGTTTCGACAACGCCGTCGGAGGCACCACCACGCCACTCACGCCCACGGGGCCATTACCCGTGGACCCCAACGAGCAAGGCTGGAAAGACGTGATCCGGGTCGGCGGCGGCCAACTGGTCCGCGTGGCGGGACAGTTCGCTGGGGCGAACGGGCGGTACGTGTTCCATTGCCACATCCTCGAACACGAGGACGAAGGCATGATGCGAACGTTCGTCGTCATGCCCGAGCAGGTCATGAAACTCGACCGGCACGTCGTCGACGGCCACCACCCGCTGCACCCCGCCTGAGTTCCCAGGTCAACGGTCGTCGGTCCCTGGCGGTCCATACTCATAGGGCCGCCGGGAAGATCGCTTCACCGCCGAGCCGCCGGTGGTGACCCGATCTACGCCGCGCTGCCAGTGGCCGCCGACATGGATCAGGCTGCCCGCGAGGTGTCGTCGTGCAAGTTCGTTGACCTTCATCTAAACGGAGCTACCGCGCAGTGGGGAGGAAGCGCGCGACGTACTGCCGCTGCCAAGGTGTCTCTACCGCGCAGGCGTCGTAGAGCTCTCGTACGAACGCCACCGCATCCTGCGCAGCTACCCCGTCCATCACCGCCATGCAGGCCAGAGCAGTGCCGGTGCGCCCTAGACCGCCACCGCAGGCAACCTCGACCCGCTCAGTCTCCGCTCGGCACCAGGCCTCGCGCAGTGCGGCCGCGGCGTCGTCGCGGTCGGTCGGCAGCCGGAAATCCGGCCAGCGCACCCATCGCATCTCCCACTCCGGCGAGGCCGGTGCCTTGCCGAGGAGGTACACCGTGAAGTCCGGCTTCGGCCCGGACGGCATCGGGTGCCGGAGGCCGCGTCCCCGGACAAGCCGACCGGAGGGCAGGCGCAGTACTCCGGTGGCGGTCGGGTCCCAGGGCCGGCTCACGGGTTGCAGGCTAAATGCCCGGATCGCCGGGTCTGGCCAAAGGGCGACGCATGCTGACCCGGGGCCAGGCGTCGAGGCCGCGCGCCACCTCTTGCTCGCGGATGCGGCGCAGCCCCTCGGACACCTCCGCATCGGCCAGAATGCGGAAGCCGAGGCGCTGGTAGTAGGGCGCGTTCCACGGCACGTCGGAAAAGGTGGTCAGCGTCACCGCGCCTAGGCTCTGCTGCTGCGCCCACAGCGCTGCGGTCTCCAGAAGCGTGCGGCCCAGACCTTGCCGTGCATGGCTTGGATGCACCGAGACCTGCTCAACGTGCGCGGCGCCGTCAACGACGTCCACCAGTAGGTAGCCCACCGGCTGGTCGGTGTCATCCGTCGCGACCCAGGCCCTGCCGTCCTGCTGGAAGACGGCCAGTTCCTCGACCGACGGCGGCTCGTCGTCGGCGACGGCGTCCATGCCGACGTCTCGGAACGGCGCGCCAGCCGCCGCTCCACCTCACGCAGCGCCGGGAGCTCGTCGCGGCGCGCCAGTCGAATCACAGCGACTACTACAGCAGAAACGGCGCGTTAGCCAGGCCGTGATCACCGCTTGTGTGCCTGGAGCGACATATTGTGTCGTTGGTTGCACACAAACCGCGATCATGGCCTGGCTGTCACTTCAGGTGGCTACGACTTCGCCGGGCGCCGCGCCGGGGATGAACTTCTGCCAGTCACCGCTGACCATGGTGGGGGCCGGAACTACCCGCACGCCGTCGCGGAAGTACGTCGTCGCCAGCACCATCCGCGCGCTAGTGGTGCGGTTGGCGCCCGCGGTGTGGAAGCAGTGCGCGGAGTGGAAGCTGATCTCGCCAGCGGCGAACGGACCGTCCTCGACGACGACGCCCCGGTCTCGGAAGATCTCCGACACTCGCCGGTCGTAGGAGGTGCCGTGCTTGTCGAACTCGATATCGGCCACCAGTTGCCAGGTGCCGGCGCCGCGAGCGAAGGCCAGCGGTCCCATCTCCTGGGGAGTGGGCTGCAGCGGGATCCACACGGTGACCACGTCGGGGGAGTCGAGCGGGATGGTGCGCGTCGTAGTGCCAGGGTGTCCGTCCGGCGCCGGGCTCCTTGGACACAGGCCGTTGTCGTGGTAGAGCCGGACCCGCTCGACGCCCATCAGGGCCGCGGCGATGCCGCCGATGCGAGGCGATAGCGCCGCGCAGCGCAGCAGCGGATCGGTCAGTCACATCATTTCCAGGCTCTGGAAGCCCACTGCGGGGTCGACCTCCGCGTCGAGCATCTCCCGCGGCCGGGTTCGCAGCCGAGCCGCCGTGCCCCGGGTGAGTACTGCGGGCAGCTTGACGAACGAAGCGTCGGCGAAGTCCCGCACCGGCGCCGGCGTCAGCGGGTAGGGCTCGGCGAGTTCGGCGACCACCGCGCCATCGGTGGGCAGCGGACCCGGGTCGTGCGGTGTCAGCGGCACCAGCGGACCGCTCGGTGCCGGTCCGTCAGCCAGCGACATGTACCAGTCCCACCACTGATCATTTGCCGCGATCCCAGGCCAGCTCGACATCAGACGCCGCACCTGCCGCCGTGGCCTCCGACAAGTGCGGGTTTTTCACGCATTCTCCCAAGTGATCAGGTGCGCCTCGTGCTCGAAACGGTAGCTGCCGTCGGCTGCGCGGCAGCCGGCCAGGTAGTCCGCCAGCGGTCCGGCGGACTCCATCTGGGCCAGCGACACGGTGTCGTCGAACGCGCAACGCTGCAGGAAGCCCTCGATCACCGCGCGGTCCGGCGAGCCGGTGCGGTAGTGTAGGCGCTGCACCGCAACGTCCACGCCGGCCGCGATCAACGCCGCCGTGACCGCCTCGGCGTCGGTGTAGGGAGCGACGTCGGGGGCGTAGGTAGCTCGGTATGCGTCATAGAACGCGAGGTAGTGGCTTGCCGCACTGGCTTGGGCGACAGCGCCGAAGCCGCCGGAACGCAGCGCGGTGACCATCCGGGCCACGCCACCGGTGAGCTCGGCGGGGCAGCGCCTACAGCGCGTGGGTGGCCCAAATCACGTCGTAACGGGCTCGCACGTCGAGGTCCTGCAGCGGTATCTCGTGCTCTGCGGCCGCCTCGAACGGTTCGGCGAGCACGCCCCGGGCCTCGGCGATGCTGAACGCGGACGGATCGAGCAAGTCGATCGCGACGGTGAGATCCCGGGCTGCGGCAGGCAGCCCGGCCGCCAGCAGCGCGGCTGGGAACTTGCCGCTACCGCAGGCCACGTCGAGCAGCCGCAGGTGACCGCTGGTGGGCCGGGCCCGCAGGTCAGCGGCCCAGTCGCGGGCGGCGGCGAGCGTGTAGAAGGCCTGCATCTCGGGCCGTCGCGCCTCGCTCCAGTGCTCGAGGCTGCGCTGTGCGGTGTCGGGGAGGGCCACCCCGCTACCAAACCACAGCTCCTTAACTTCGCTGTAGCAAGTGCGGGGCAGCGTCTAGGTTCGGTTCAGTGCCTACTTTGAGTCCGTCGACGTCCTTGCATCAGTTGCGGCAGGCGGTGGCCGGTTCGTCCGCGCTGCCCGATCTATCCGGAGTGCACTACGCGTACTCCCACGCGGCCTATGAGGCGGCCAGCGACCAACGCGCCAGCCTGCAGACATGGCTTCCCCGGGAACTGCCCCCGCTGCTCGGTGCCGGACCGCTGCGGGTGATTGGCGTCGGTGTCGGCGACGGCAGCGTCGACGCCCCGCTGGCTGCCGCGCTGGCCACGAACCACCGCCAGGTCGAGTACGTCGGGATCGAGCCGCATGCGGCTTCCGCGGCGGGATTCGAGGCCCGGCTCGGCTCGCTGGACACCGGTAGCCTCACCGTCACCACCATCGCTGGAGCATTCGACGATTACGAGCCCGCCGGATCCGCCGATCTCGTGCACTTCGTGCACTCGCTGTACTACATGAACGACCTCGGGGCCACCCTGGACCACGCGCTGGCGATGCTGCGCCCGGGTGGGTTGCTGGTCAGTGCGACAGCGCCGCGGGAGCCGCTGTGTGTGCTCACCGAGCTGCTCAGCCCTTGCGTCGGGCACCGGTTGTGGTGCGCCGAGGACGTCACCGGGGAGTTGGCGGCACGGCGGCTTGAGGTGCGGTCGGAGACGATGCTGGCAGGCATTGACCTCGGCGATGTGCTCACCGCACCGCACGGAACCGACGAGCCGGTGCTCGACTTTCTCGTGGGGGCGCGAACGGCCACGATGACAGCGGAGGTCCGTGAGCAGCTGATTGTGTACCTGACGGAGGCGGCGGTGTTCGGCGATCCAGGCGTGGTGCCTCACCCGATCGAGATCACCATCGCGCGGGTTCCGTGATGGGCCCGGGCAGTCAGCCGGCAGCCAAGGTGGAGGCGTTTCGGGCACTTCACGTGCCCGGCCGGCCGGTGCTCATGCCAAACCCGTGGGACGCGGGAAGCGCGAAGCTCCTTGCCTCGCTGGGTTTCCAGGCGTTGGCGACGACCAGCAGCGGCCACGCGGCGACACTGGGGCGACTGGATGGCTGCGTCGATCGGGCCGAAGCCCTGGAGCACGCCGCCGCCATCGTCGCTGCCGTGGATGTCCCGGTTTCCGCTGATCTGGAAAACGGTTTCGGCGCCGAACCCGGCGCCGTGTTCGCCACCGTCGAAGCTGCGGTTGGCGTGGGCCTGGCCGGCTGCTCGATCGAAGACTTCACCGGGGACCCGGACGCCCCGTTCTACGATGCGAAGCTGGCCGCCGAGCGAGTGGCCGCAGCCGTCCATGCGGCCGGTACCGGTGCTGGACTAGTCCTCACGGCGCGGGCGGAGAACTTCATCCGCGGAAATCGCGACCTGGCCGACACGATCGCGCGGCTGCAGTCATACCAAGAGGGCGGCGCAGACGTCCTCTACGCCCCCGGCCTGAGGGACCTGAGCGACATCCGCAGCGTGATCACGTCAGTCGATCGTCCCGTCAACGTGCTCGTGATGCCGGGTATGGCCCCGGTCCCTGCATTGGCGCAGGCCGGGGTGGCTCGGATCTCGGTCGGTGGGTCTTTGCACTACGTGGCGTTGGCGGCGCTGGCCAGAGCCGGTCGCGAAATGCTCGAGGATGGCACCTACGGGTTCCTGGGTCTTGCCGCCGAGGGCCGTCAGCAGGCGGCGGCAGCCTTGCGCCCGCGCTGACGTTGGCCGAGTGTGCCGTCGCGGTGCTAGACAGGAAGTGTCCGGTGTGCGCGTCGTGCAACACTCGGGTGGGACCGGGAAGGACATTGTCATGACCATTGAGCTCAACCACACGATCGTCGCGGCTCGCGATAAGTCGGCGTCCGCGATGTTCTTGACCGATCTGTTGGGGCTGCCCGCACCGGCTCCGTTCGGACCGTTCCTGGTGGTCACGTTAACCAACGGGGTGAGTCTGGATTTCATGGACTCCGCGGATGACATCCGACCGCAACATTATGCATTCCTGGTCAGCGAAGCCGAGTTCGGGACGATCTTCGACCGGATTCGGGCGCAGGAGCTGCAGTATTGGGCCGACCCCTTTCACCAGCAGCCCGGCGAGATAAACACCAGAGACGGTGGCCACGGCGTGTACTTCGACGACCCCGACGGCCACGTGCTGGAACTGCTCACCCGCCCCTACGGCAGCGGCTCCCCAAACTGATCCCACGCCAGGCGTTCGAGGCCGTGAACTCGACACCACCGACATTCCGCCTCGACTGAAACGTCGGTGCCATCGAGTTCACGGCCCTCAGCCACGCAGGATGCTCAGCTGGTCTTGGCGCCGGGCTGACCGACCGGTTGCACCTCGACCGTCTGGCGGCAGTTGGCGACGGCGTCGCGAAGCAGTGCGCTGAGCCGTGCATTGCGCTCCGCTCGAGGAAGTCCGCGCAGCTGCCCGATCGCGACCTGGAATGCCGAGCTGACTGCGACGTTCGGCGGGTTAAGCAGGCGCCAGCAGCCCAATCGGATCCGGGCCCAGCCGCCGCCGCGTTCGATGTCGCCGATCCGTCGGCGCGCCTTGGCCAACTGACGCTCGGCCGCGGGCGGCAGCTGCCGGGCCGCCGCGGCGCCACCCAGGCAACTGGCGACCACACACTGCGTTGTGAGCAGGTCGCCCCGGCCGGTGTCGATGAGGTCGGGGGCGAGTAGCGCGAGCTTGCTACGGGCTTCGTCGTCATCGATCCAGTCGTTGACCAACCGGGCCAGGGTGGCCAACGCCGGGTGGGTACACCGGGGGTGGTCAGTGAACTTCCCGCCGGCGAGTACGGAGACGTACTCCATGACGCACGCGCCGTCCTCCGGGCGGCGGTGGTGCCCCCGCTGCAGCAAGGGGAGCTGGTTTGGTGCCCGGTCAGGACTGGGGGTGTTGCGTTCGCGTGTCCACATGGTCGAGACCTCCTCACTGCCCGACCGTGGCGCCCGGCATCCCGCCGCTGACCACCGGCCGCTGGGTGTAGTCGGACGCTTCCCGGCGGCCATCCTGCGCGGGTACGGCGGCGCCGTTGAAGCGCTCGCCAGCTAGTCGATCTTGCCTCTCCCTCGTCATCATTACGCCTCCCTGATGCGTCGGCGTCGGTCCCCCCACCCGGCGGCCTGGTGAATCGCCCTTGGAGCCGGGATACCCACCAGGGCCGCGCTCAAAGCGGGCGACCTACGCCACTTCCGAGGGTCGTGTCTTCAACAGCTCCCCAAAAACGCTGTAGATCGCGACGGGGAGCGGTGGGCTCGGGTCAGGCCACGAGCACCAGCTGGCGCAAGACGATGACGGCGACGAACACCAGGGTCAAGGCGATGTCGAAGGACACTCCGCCCATCCGGACCGGTCGAACGACCCGGCGCACCGGGGCGAGTACCGGTTCGGTGAGGCGGTAGATCACCCGGCGTACCGACCCGAGCCCCTCATAGCGGGCCTCGGGTCTGGTCAGAGAACCGACCAGATCGACGACGATCCGGGCGATCAGCAGTAGCTCGAAGAGCACCAGCACCAGTCCGATGAGCGCGAGCAGCGCATCCACGGGTGTCACCTCCTGCACGGATCAAGTTCATGTCGTCCCACCAGCATCCCCGCCGCGAATGAGAAAACCCTGAGAGCAGTCAGCTCGCCGCTCCACCGACGTCGGA
Organism: Pseudonocardiaceae bacterium; assembly: GCA_025937115.1. The sequence continues at coordinate 8,654 of JAICSB010000097.1, forward strand.
GTGTGCTAGATGCTGGGCTGGGATGGTGCCCAGCCGGCCAGCCTGGAAGTCGTCGAAAGCCGCGATGACTTCCGCCCGGGTGTTCATCACGAACGGGCCGGCCCAGGCGATCGGTTCCCGGATCGGGGCGCCCCCCAGCACGACGATGTCCAGCGCGGGGTGCCGCGGCTCCTGGTGGACCGCGCCGGCGACGGTGATGGCGTCGCCCGGTCCGAACACCGCTAGTTGCCCGGTGCGTACCGGCCGGCGCTCGGTGCCGACGGTCCCGGCACCGGAGAGCACGTAGACCAGCGCATTGAAGTCCGGACGCCAGGGCAGCCGCAGGGTTGCGCCGGGGCTGACGGTGGCATGCAGCATCGCCATTGGCGTGTAGGTGGAACCCGGGCCGCGGTGCCCGGCGACATCGCCGGCGATCACCCGGACCAGCGCGCCGCCGTCTTCGCTGGTGAGCAACCTGGATTCACCGGCTCGCAGGTCCTGGTAGCGGGGTTCGGTCCACTTGAGTTTCGCGGGCAGGTTGACCCACAGCTGCAGGCCGTGGAACAGCCCACCGCTGAGCACCAGGTGCTCCGGCGGCCGTTCGATGTGCAGAATGCCGCCGCCGGCGGTCATCCACTGGGTATCGCCGTTGGTGATCTGGCCCCCGCCGCCGTTGGAGTCCTGGTGCTCGAAGATGCCGTCGATGATGTAGGTGACGGTCTCGAACCCGCGGTGCGGGTGCCAGGCGGTGCCCTTGGGCTCACCCGGGGCGTACTCGACCTCTCCCATCTGGTCCATGTGCACGAACGGGTCGAGCTCGCGCAGATCCACCCTGGCGAAGGCCCGGCGAACAGGGAAACCCTCCCCCTCAGTTCCGGACGGAGCGGTGGTCACCGACCGGACCGGGCGGTCCACCGCTTGCGGACCGGGCTCGGGGATCCGAGCCAGCGTGGTGACGTCTGCGACGGTGACAGCTGGCATGACCTCCTCCTAACTCATTGACGGTTCAACTA
>JAICSB010000409.1 GCA_025937115.1 Pseudonocardiaceae bacterium
CCGGTCGCTGCCGTGGCATTTCGACTCCGGCCCCGCACTGATCGCGTTCCTCCAAGCGCACTCGCCGGCGTACGTCGCCGCAGCGCAGGCCGCCGGTGATCGTGCCGGTGAGATGTTCGCCGCGATCGAGCGGCACGCAGCGCCCGACGGCGGCCCAGTGCGGCAAGAGGCGCAGTACCTGCTGGCGCAGGTACTGCGCCCGTGAGTGGGAAACAGTTTATAACACTGTTTCCCACTCACGACCCGCCACAGCCGGGCCGAACACCGCGCCGCGCGCGACGTCAGCACCGGCGTCCCGCCACCAGTCTGCCTGCTCGGCGTCGTCGATTCCTGCCACGGCAACAGCGATGCCGGTGCGGCGGATCAGCGGCACCAGACCGGCCAGTGCGGAGCGCACCATCGAGTCGGGCTGCTGTGCGGCGGCGCGAACCAGGGAACCGGCCAGCTCCACCCCGTACACCGGCAGGGACTCCAGCAGGACCAGGTTCCCGACCGCCTGGCCGTACCGGGTGAGCACGGTGCGCACCCCGATGTCCGCCAGGGTGTCCAGGTTATCGAGCACATCGCCATGCCCAGCGATGATCACCTCGACCGGCATCCCGAGCTGGATGTCCTCCGGTCGTAGTCGGGCCGCCTGCAGAGCATCGCGAACCACCGCAACCAGGTCCGGGTCTCCGGTCAGATGGGTGGCCAGATCGACGCGGATCGGCGGCACCGCCGGTCCCAGCTGGTCGCGCCAGCCGCGAAGCCGCTCGCAGGCGTGCCGAAGCATCCACGGACCGATCGTCAGGACCAGGCCGGTCTGCTCGGCGAGCGCGAGACAGTCCTCGTGTGCCGCGATACCGCGCTCCGGATGCTCCCAGCGGAGCAACGTCGCGAGCGCCACCATCCGGCCGGTGTCCACGGTCGCCGGATCGAGCCGCACCAGCGGCTGGTAGTGCAGCGTGACCTCCCCGTTCTCCCATGCCTCGGGCATCGCGGTGGCCAATGCGTACCTGGTCCGCTGCTCGGCGTCGGCAACTGGGTCGAACAGATCCCACTGGCCGCGGCCGGTTCGCTGGGCGCGGTGCAGCGTCGCCTCCGCGGCGCGGATCAGCTCCCTGGGGTCGGTCTCCCCGGCGGTGCGCCTCGCGATGCCGACACACGCGGACACGGCCAGCCCGCGGCCGGCGAGGTAGACCGGTTCGGACAGCTCGGCGTTGATGCGTGCGGCGAAAGCGGCGGCGTTGGGTGTGCTCGGCGATTCCTCGATGAGGATCGCGAACTCGTCGGCGTCGAACCGGGCGACGAAGGCGCGCTCCTCGGCGACCAGCGATTCGAGCCGCTCGGCGACCGATCGCAGCAGGAGGTCACCGATGCCGATGCCGAGGCCGTCACTGATGACGCCGAAGCCATCCAGGTCGATCTTGCAGAGCATCACGGGAGTGGTGGGTTCCCGCTCGAGCACTGCTTCGGTGTGGATCGCGAAGGCCAGCCGGTTGGGCAGCCCGGTCAGCAGGTCATGCAGCGACTGATACCGCACCCGCTGCTCGAGGAGCTGCTGATCGGCGACGTCCTCGACGATCGTGACGTGGTGCGTCGGGATACCCACCGGGTCGCGCAGCGACGAGATGGTCAGGGCGACCCCGGTGGTGTCCCCGCGCGCGGTCAGCGCGGTGACTCTGCGCTGGAAACGCCGCCGCTTGCCGTCGGTAACCGCCTGATAAGCGGCTCGCAGCACCGCAGCGTCATCGGGCTGGAACAGTTCGGCGACGTTGCGCCCAGCGAGGTCAGCGGGTGGGAGGTGCAGGATCTCGGTCAGCGCGCCGTTGGTCTCGGTGACCGTGCCGTCCAGCCGGCTGATCACCATTCCCACCGGCGCGGAGTCGAACACCTCCCGGAACCACGCCATCTGCTGCGCGAGGGTGCGACGGCGCAGCGCGGTGACATATCCGGAGGCCAATGCACCGAGCAGGGACATGACCCTGCCGGGCAGTCCGTCGACAATAGCAAGATCACGCTGCCCGAGCAGGGCATTGCCGAGGATTTCCACAGTGCGGCCCAAGCACTGCTCGCCGGTGAAGCCCCGAGCCACCAGCTTCGCGCCGACTTCGGTCCCGGCCTGCGGGCAGAAGTGCTCCTGCCGCAGCGCATCGATCAGCCGATCGAGCTGTTCAAGCAGGCATTCCTCGATTCGCTCACCCGGTAGCGGCACCTCGGCGGTCGGGCTCACTGCGTCCGACCAGGTACGAGCCACTCCCGCCAGCGGACTACGCTGGTCGGGGCGTCCATCTGGCTTTGTCCACCACCCAGCGTGCGTCGCGGGGCTGATCGGCCCAGCACAGCCGACAGTGTACCGAGGCAATCGCGCTGAACTGGTCATTTTTCTCCTAACCGTGGGGTCGGGCGTTTCGCGACCAGTACCCTGCGCACCGTGCGAGTTCTCGTGATCGGTGCCGGTGCCCGCGAGCACGCCCTGGTGCTGGCGCTGGCCAACGACCTGGCGGTCACCGCGTTGGCCGGTGCGCCCGGTAATGCCGGCACCGCAGCGTTGGCCGAGCAGCTCGCGGTGGACGTCACCGATCCGGAGGCGATCGCGAAGCTGGCCAGTTCGTGGTCGGCGGATCTGGTGGTGATCGGTCCCGAGCTCCCGTTGGTGGCCGGGGCGGCCGACGCCGTGCGGACCGCCGGCATCGCGTGCTTCGGACCGTCAGCCGGTGCCGCGCGGATCGAGGGGTCCAAGGCCTTCGCCAAGGACGTGATGACCGCCGCCGGGGTACCCACCGCGCGCAGCGAGCTGGTGGACAACCCCGGTCGACTCGATGCGGCGCTGAACCACTTCGGACCACCGTGGGTGGTCAAGGACGACCGGCTGGCGGCCGGTAAGGGAGTGGTGGTCACCGAGGATCTGGAAGTGGCCAGGGTGCACGCGCTGACGCTGCTCGACGACGGCCACCCAGTGCTGCTGGAGTCCTACCTCGACGGTCCGGAGATCTCGCTGTTCTGCCTGGTCGACGCCAACGCCACGGTGGTGCCGCTGCTGCCCGCCCAGGATTTCAAGCGAGTCGGCGACGGCGACGCCGGCCCGAACACCGGCGGGATGGGCGCCTACGCCCCACTGCGGTGGGCGCCGGAGTCGCTCACCGCCGACGTGGTGCGCCAGATCGTGGCGCCGGTGGTGGCCGAGCTGGCCCAGCGCGGCGTGCCGTTCACCGGGTTGCTGTACGCCGGCCTCGCGCTGACCACCGCAGGGCCGCAGGTGATCGAGTTCAACTGCCGCTTCGGTGACCCGGAGACCCAGGTCGTGCTGGCGCTGCTGCGGACGCCGCTGGCCGGATTGCTGATGGCCACCGCCACCGGTGCGCTGGCCCAGCAGCCGCCACTGCAGTGGGACTCCGGCGCCGCGGTCGTGGTGGTGCTGGCCGCCGAGGGTTATCCCGGCACTGCCCGAATCGGAGATGTGATCACCGGTGCGGAGCGCCCCGGGATACTGCACGCCGGCACCCGCCGCCGCGACGACGGGGCCGTCGTGTCGGCCGGTGGGCGGGTGCTCTCGGTGGTCGGAACCGGCCCCGACCTCGCGGCCGCGCGCGAGCACGCCTACCAGCGCGTCCAGCAGGTTCGCCTACCGGGGGGGCACTACCGCAGCGATATCGGATTGCCCGCGACGCGCCGCGAGAATGGCCGGTTCGTGGCTCGTTGACGCGATAGCCTCCCGTCGATCATTTGCGGGAGTGGAGGCTGAGCAAGACGATGGTCATATGCGACCGCCAAGGCGAGCTACTGCTGCTGACGCTGTCGCCGGAAGGAGTTCGCTTCCTCCGC
>JAICSB010000704.1 GCA_025937115.1 Pseudonocardiaceae bacterium
CGGGCCGGACATCCACGTCAAGGTCGCCAAGACCCTGTACTCGGTGCCGTGGCGGTTCATCGGCACCAAGATCGACGCGCGGGCCACCGCCACCACGGTGCAGCTGTTCTGCAAGGGCGAGCTGGTCGCCACCCACCCGTTCAAGGCGAGCGGCAAACAGACCGACTACTCCCACTACCCGCCGGAGAAGATCGCGTTCCGGATGCGGACCCCGCGCTGGTGCCGGACCCGCGCCGCCGAGATCGGCGAGGACACCACCGCGGTGGTCGAGGAACTGCTCGCGGTGAACGCGCTGTTCCGGCTGCGTGCCGCCCAAGGCGTGCTCGGCCTCGCGGACAAGCACGGCCCGGCCCGGCTGGAGGCAGCCTGCGGCAAGGCGCTACTGGTCGGCGACCCGACCTACCGCACCATCAAGGGCATCCTCGCCGCCGGCACCGAGAGCGACCCACCGCCGGCCGGCACCGGCGACGGTGGCGCGGCGGCGTTCCTGCACGGCCCCGACACGCTGTTCGGCAACGTCGTCGCACTGTCCACCACCAGCACCGCTGTGATGGACGCGGTCACCACGAACGGCGAACGCCGTCGCGATCAGGACGACGAACACGGCGACACCCAGGGCAACGAGACCACCAACGGCGCCCCGAACACCCAGCACCACCAGAACACCCAGGACGCCCAGGACATTGAGGACGTTGAGGGCGGGGTGTCAGCATGAGTGTCGTCGAACCCGCCCTGCATCAATGCCTGCGCACGTTGAAGCTGTCCGGGATGCTGGAGACCCTCGACGCCCGCCTCGCCCAGGCCCGCGCCGGCGAGCTCGGCCACCTGGAGTTCCTGCAGGTGCTCTGCCATGACGAGATCACCCGCCGCGAGACCCTCGCCATCAGCCGCCGGCTGCGCCGCGCCCGCTTCGAGCAGCAGACCACCCTAGAAGGCTTCGACTTCGCCACCAACCCGAAACTGCCCGCCGCGCAGATCCGGGACCTGGCCGCGCTGCGCTGGCTGACCGCCGGCGAGTCGGTGATCCTCTACGGTCCCGTCGGGGTCGGGAAGTCCCACATCGCCCAAGCCCTCGGCCACCTCGCCATCCGGCAAGCCGCCGAAGTGCGATTCACCAAGACCAGCCGACTGCTCGCCCACCTCGCCGGCGGCCACGCCGACCACAGCTACGAGCGGCGGCTGGCCGAACTGCTCCGCCCCGCACTGCTGATCCTCGACGACTTCGCCATGCGCGAGCACACCCCGCAACAAGCCGACGACCTCTACGAGCTCGTCTCCGCCCGCGCCGCCGCAGCCAAGAGCCTGATCATCACCGCCAACCGGGCCCCGGTCGACTGGTATCCGCTGTTCCCGAACCCGGTCGTCGCCGAGTCACTCCTCGACCGGCTGATCAACACCAGCCACCAGGTGTTCATGAACGGCGCCAGCTATCGACCCCACAAACGACCCGGAACCACGACCACACCCACCTCGACCACCAACGCCGCACGATGAACACGCCGACGAATATCGTTACCAGCCCCCCACGAGCACAGCCCTGCCCCGAGCACCCGCACTGCCTGCTCCTACCCTGCCGGCGGCTCTGGTGCATCAACACCATCCACCTCGACCTGACCAGCCGCGGCCGGCCACGCCGCTACTGCAGCACCCGCTGCCGCGTCGCCGAACACCGCCGACTACGCCAATGACAACCCCAAGCGTGACAACCAGAGAGGAAGCCGGTAGAACATCAACAAGGACCCACCAGCTGCGGAAATACCTGAGCGCAGCCACCGGGAATTACGTGAGCGCCCACAGGTCGTACACCGACACCTCCCCCTGCTCCACCAGCGGGTGGTGTTGAGCGACTCTCGGGGTGGTCGCGATGAAGAAGTACCGCAACGGGGCTTTCCCCGCACCAGGTCGATGCCGGTCAGCTCAGGTGACACGTCGTCGC
>JAICSB010000164.1 GCA_025937115.1 Pseudonocardiaceae bacterium
CGGTAGCCAGCGGCAAGAACGACCGAGTCATACTGCCCCGACACATCTGGGACGAGTTGGTACCGTGCGGACACGAGCTCCGTGGTCCGGTAGTGCAGTCGTTACGCAAGTACGGTGGGGTCAGCCGTGGCCTAGCCCGCCGGATCCGGGCAGAGCGCCCTGATTGCCGCCTTGACGACGCTCTCGGATATCTGTTCGAGATGGTCGCGTCGAATGAGGACGGCGGTGTGCAACCGACTTATGATTTGTCAGTACCCTCCAACGTAACCTATGTCGCGGCCGGATTTATAAGTCACAACACTATAGGTTTCATGATGGACTGCGACACGACTGGTATCGAGCCAGACTTCTCATTGGTGAAATTCAAGAAGCTGGTTGGTGGCGGATCCATGCAGATCGTCAACCAGACTGTGCCCAAGGCGCTTGCCGCTTTGGGTTACCAGCAGGAGCAAAGCGAGGCGATCGTCGAGTACATCGCGGAGCACGGCCACGTGATTGACGCCCCTGGGTTGCGCACCGAGCATTACGAGGTCTTTGATTGTGCGATGGGGGAGCGGGCCATCCCCCCGATGGGCCACGTGCGGATGATGGCGGCGACGCAGCCGTTCATCTCGGGTGCAATCAGCAAGACCGTGAACATGCCGGAGACGGCCACGGTCGACGAGGTCGAGGAAATCTACCTGCAATCCTGGAAAATGGGAGTCAAGGCGCTGGCGATTTACCGAGACAACTGTAAGGTTGGCCAGCCGTTGTCGACGGGAAAGACCTCGACCACAGGAGCGGACAAGGCACAGATGGCCGACGCCAGACCGGTGCGCAAGCGGCTGCCCAAGAAGCGGCCCAGCGAAACGGTGTCCTTCACCGTCGGTGGCGCCGAGGGCTATATGACGGCAGGGTCTTACCCGGATGGCGGCCTTGGCGAGGTCTTCGTGAAGATGTCCAAGCAGGGTTCTACGCTGGCCGGTGTGATGGACGCGTTCTCGATCGCCATTTCGATAGCATTACAGTACGGAGTGCCCCTGGAGACGTACGTGTCAAAGTTCGTGAACATGCGCTTCGAGCCGGCGGGGATGACCGATGATCCGGACGTCCGGATGGCGTCCAGCGTGGTGGACTATCTGTTCCGTCGGCTCGCGCTGGATCAGTTGCCTAAGGATAAGCGGGACCAGTTGGGCATCCTGACTGCCGACGAGCGCACTGCGCAAGTGGCTGCGGACTACGGCATCGACGCGGGCAGCGGGTCCGACGTCGAGTCCCTACGTACCTCAGTGGACGCTAGCAATCCGGCTCCGGCGATACCGGGCCGGCCGGCTCCGATATACGTGGGTAGTTCCACCGAGTTGCTGGAGCTGCAGATGGGGAAGGCGGCTGACGCGCCGCTATGCCTGACCTGCGGGACCAAGATGCGTCCTGCTGGATCCTGCTACGTCTGCGAGGGCTGTGGCTCAACCAGCGGCTGCAGCTGAATTGCAGCACAGGGCGCACACAGCTAGCCCCTAGCTGGCGCACAGCCGGTTGGGTGATGGTGGCAGCATGACCCTGGTGGACGCCCAGCTACGCCGCGCCGATGGCGCCCCGGTGCGGGTGCTCGTCGTCGAGGACGAGGTGTCGCTGGCCGAGCTGCTGACGATGGCGCTGCGCTACGAGGGTTGGGACGTGCGCAGCGCCGGCGACGGGCTCTCTGCAGTACGCACGGCGCGCGAGTTCGGGCCAGACCTGGTGGTTCTTGACATCATGTTGCCCGACATCGACGGGCTGGAGGTGCTACGCCGGTTACGCGCGGGCACGCCGACGCTGCCGGTGCTCTTCCTCACGGCCAAGGACGCCGTCGAAGACCGGATCGCCGGGCTCACCGTCGGTGGCGACGACTACGTGACCAAACCGTTCAGCCTGGAGGAGGTGATGGCGCGGCTGCGGGCGTTGCTACGCCGCTCGGGGATGACCGTGGCCCGCACGCCAGCAGTGGTGGTCGGCGACCTGGTCCTTGACGAGGACAGCCGTGAGGTCTGCCGCGACGGCGACATCGTCGAGCTCACCGCGACGGAGTTCGAGCTGCTGCGTTACCTGATGCGCAACCCTCGCCGGGTGCTGTCCAAGGCTCAGATTCTTGATCAGGTGTGGCATTACGATTTCGGCGGCAATTCCAACGTCGTCGAGCTCTACATCTCCTACCTGCGCAAGAAGGTCGATGCCGGCCGGTCACCGATGATCCACACCATGCGAGGTGCCGGCTACGTGCTCAAGCCTGCGGCGGACTGAGCGCGATGCACTCGCTGCGGGCCCGCCTGGTGGCCGCCCTACTGGCGCTACTCGCGCTGGTGGGCGTCGTCGTCGGGGTAGTCACCGCGGTGGAGCTGCATGCCTTTCTCCTCCACCGGCTCGATGCCCAGCTCGCCGGCTCCCGGGACCGCTTCGCCGGCGCGCTTGCCGGACCACTAGCCGGCTCCCGTCCACCCTCCAACGACAGGCGTGGCGGGTTCCTTGGTACCCCCGGCCAGTCGGTTGACACGCTCGGCGCGCGGATCGTCGACGGCCGGGTGACTCAGGGCGGTGTTCTGGACCGCAGCGGCACGCCTGAGCAACTGTCCAGTTCGGAAGCGGCAGCGTTGGTCGCACTGCCCGTCGACGGCAGGCCCCGCAGCCTGCGGGTCGGCTCCGAAAACTATCGAGTGGTTGCGGTGCGAGCGGCAGACGGCGACGTCCTCGTCACCGGCCTGCCGCTGGCCGGACTCGATGAAACGGTCACTCGGCTGATCACCATCGAGGTGATCGTCATCGGATTCGCGCTGGTGTTCACCGGGATAGTGGGCGCGGCCATCGTGAGGCTGACGCTGCGCCCGCTGACCCGGGTGGCGGGGACTGCCGGAAGGGTGGCTGAGCTGCCGTTGGACCGTGGCGAGGTGGCGCTAGCCGAGCGGGTCCCCGAGGCCGACACCGACCCGCGGACCGAGGTCGGCCAGGTCGGTTTCGCGCTCAACCGGTTGCTCGGCCACGTCGGTGCGGCCTTGGAGGCCCGTCAAGCCAGCGAGACCCGGCTGCGGCGCTTCGTCGCAGACGCCAGCCACGAGCTACGTACTCCGCTCGCGGCCATCCGCGGCTACGCCGAGCTCACCCGGCGCAGCGCCGTGCCCGTCCCTCCCGAGATTGCGCGCATGCTCGCGAGGGTGGAGTCGCAGACCGAACGGATGACCACCCTGGTCGAGGACCTGATGCTGCTCGCTCGCCTCGACGCCGGCCGGCCGCTGGGCCGTGAGCCGGTCGACCTGTCGCGGCTCGTCATCGACGCGATGAGCGACGCGCACGCCGTGAGTCCTGACCACCACTGGCAGCTCACCGCCCCGGACGAGGAGGTGACGGTCACCGGAGACGCGGCCGGTCTCGCGCAGGTTGTGGCCAACCTGCTGGCCAACACGCGTACCCATACCCCCGCGGGTACCACCGTCGCCGTCACCCTTACCCCAGTCGACGGGCAGGTGAACTTGTCTGTTGTGGACGACGGGCCGGGTGTGCCGCCGGACCTGCTGCCGCACGTGTTCGAGCGATTCGCCCGCGGCGATTCCTCCCGCTCCCGCGCCAATGGCAGCACCGGGCTCGGACTGTCCATCGTCGATGCCGTGGTCGCTGCGCACCGCGGCTCGGTGGACGTCACCAGCGTTCCCGGGCGCACCGCGTTCACCGTCCGGTTGCCCATTCGCAGCTGAGCCATAATCGGTACGGCACGCAAGCGGGCAGCCACGGCGACCGCCGCTACTTATCTCCCCTCATCCTGTAACGCTCCGAAGTCAGATGGCGACAGTACGTACCGAGAGCCCCCGCGCAGGACCCCCGACCCTGTGCTGGGGCTCTCTTTTACAGCGATCGCGCTCCACGATAAGCCGGACCCAAAACCGGACCCGCAGACTGACGGGCAGCTCCCACCGGGCAAGCCACCACCGCCACTACAGGATCCCGGCAAGCACGACAAGACGAACTAGTGGCCGGGCGCGGAGGAGTACGACCAACTCCGCGTGGATGCCGTGCTGGTTGGTCTTAGCTTGCGATTAAACCCTGGCCCTCTGGTCGTCGGCGTCTTGCATGATCAGCTCGGTGGCTTGAGCTGCGATCTGGCGCATCTCGGCGATCAGGGCGCGTAGTGTCCGGTCGTTGGTGATCCACTCCTGGTAGAGACCGGCTTCGGCTTCGGTGAGCCGACGGGTGATGGTCTTGCCGTTGATCTTGCCGGTCCATTGGTGGTAAGGCCCGTGCGGCTGGGGAGGGTCGGCCTGGCAGCGGCAGCTCGGCTTGCCGCAGCGGGTGTGTCGTCGGGTGATGCTGCCAGCGGCGATGAACCCGATCTCGGCGACGCGTTCGGCGAGATCGCGGTAGCTGCGCTGGTAGGCGGCCAGGCGGGCCGCGGTGTTGGCTCGAGCCACCTGAGGTTCCTTCCGGCGTGTCGTGGCCATTCTGCCCGGCCGGTTTCGGACAGTAGATCTACTGTCCGACGGCGTGGGAGGCAAAGATGGCGGTCATCGCGGACGTCCCCACCAGCGCGGTGCATCCGGCGGCCGACGCCGTGCAGGTCTTGCGCGGGTTCCGCCAGTCCCTCTATGGATGCCTCACCGGCTGGGCGGATACGCTGTTCGAGCTGTCCGATGCCGTGCGCAACGCAGCCGACTCATCGGCATCTGTCCGCGACGCGGAATGCGCCAGCGGGTGGCTAGCCGTCGCGACCACGACACCGGTGGCCGTATCGGGTCCGGTCATCGCAGTGGCCATTGTCACCGGGTGGGCCATCGACGATGCCGATGCTTCCGCGCCGTCGGCACATCCCTGGGTGGCCAGGCCGTGCATGAAGAACAATCCGGAAAGCACCGCACCTACGGCGACCAGGCGGGCGGTGACCCGCGCCGAGAGTGCGCCCGCGCTCACTGTGTCTCCCGTCGCTATTCCACCGGCCGGGGCTTCCCACGGTACTCATGCGAGCTCGTTATCCGGGAGCTCGCCGGGGACAGGAAGGGGGTGACGTCCGCAGCAAGTTCCCTTCGGGACACGGTCACTCCTTCGACGCCGACCACATAGGACTGGCGAGCTGAGCCGGCCGAGACCACCGCGCACGACGACGGCAAACGTGCGGGACACCGTGACAGCCGCGATCCTGGGGACTACAGTTCCCATCGATAGATACCCCACGAGGGTATGTAGGGAAGGGTGGTGATGGTGGGCGCGATCGGTCATGCGCTGGCGTTGGCGGGGTCGATGACTTGGGAGATCCTCTGGGCGTTGATCCTTGGGTTCGCCCTGTCCGCGGTGGTGCAGGCGGTGGTGCGCAAGTCCACGATCGTGCGGCTGCTCGGTGATGACCGCCCCCGCACCCTCGCGACCGCCTCCCTGCTGGGGGCGGCGTCCTCATCGTGCTCCTACGCCGCGGTGGCGTTGGCGCGGTCGTTGTTCCGCAAGGGCGCGAACTTCACTGCGGCGATGGCCTTCGAGATCGGCTCCACCAACCTGGTGATCGAGATGGGCGTGATCCTGGCGCTGCTGATGGGCTGGCAGTTCACCGCCGCCGAGTTCGTCGGCGGCCCGATCATGATCGTGCTGGTCGCTGTGCTGTTCCGGCTGTTCGTGCGCAAGCAACTGATCGACAAGGCTCGCGAGCAGGCCGACCAGGGCCTGGCCGGCTCGATGGAAGGCCACGCCGCGATGGACATGTCCATCGCGGCCGAGGGCTCGTTCTGGGCCAGGCTGGGTTCAGCCGAGGGGTTCACCGCGGTGGCGCACGTCTTCGTCATGGAGTGGGCCGCGATCCTACGCGATGTCGTGATCGGCTTGCTCCTCGCTGGGGCCATCGGTGCGTGGGTGCCCGATTCGTGGTGGCGTGTCTTGTTCTTCACTGAACACCCGCTGGCGTCGGCGCTGTGGGGGCCGATCGTCGGGCCGATCGTGGCGATCCTGTCCTTCGTCTGCTCGATCGGCAACGTCCCGCTGGCGGCCGTGCTGTGGAACGGCGGCATCAGCTTCGGCGGCGTGGTCGCGTTCATCTTCGCCGACCTGTTGATCCTGCCGATCCTAAACATTTACCGGAAGTACTACGGATCCCGGATGACGCTGGTGTTATTGGGTACCTTCTATGCCGCCATGGTCGGCGCCGGATATCTCGTGGAACTGCTCTTCGGGGTCACTGGGCTGATTCCCGCCCAGCGGTCGGCGATGGTGATGGCAGAAGGCATCACGTGGAACTACACCACCTGGCTCAACATCGCCTTCCTGATCCTGGCGGCCGTACTCGTCGCTCGGTTCGTGCGCACCGGTGGGATCGCCATGCTGGCCATGATGGGCGGCTCCCCCGATGCCGCAGCCGTGCACGACCACTCCCCCCACACCGGGCACCCGCACCGAACGGATGAGAAATCCACCCCACCCAGCGAGCACCACGTAGGCCAGAAACACGATCGGCAGCATCGCTGACGGCTTTCTCACCCTCGGCTAAGTGGCACCCATGCGCGCGCGGATGTCGAGATCACCTAGGCCGCGTATATCACCTCCTGGCCTGAGGATCCGCTCTGTCGAGGTCACGCCGTCGTGATCGCGGTGCTGTGCTGCTGCAGCCGCCCTGCCCGATCGAGCCCGGAGACTCCCGCGGCGCAGAGCACGCCGAGACCCGCGAGACCCAACCATGGCAGCGCTGGCAGACCCGCGGCGCGGCCCAGGTCCAGCGCGGTCCCGGTGAGCAAGTTCCCGAGCATGATCCCGATCCCGCACACGGTGCTGTACAGACCGTAATGCGTGGCGACCAACCGATTGTCCGACAGCGTGACGATGGTGTCCATCTCGAAGGGGAACACGATGATGGTGCCCAGCGCGAGCAGCGCCGCGGAGACCACCAGCGGAGCCAGCAACACCGCGGTGGGCAGTGTTGAACTGCCGGCCGTCGCGGTCGCGGTGGCCAACGGCGGCAGGAACGACGCGGCCATCAGGCCCAGGCCCACCACGAGGCACCGGCCCGGGCCCCAGCGGTTGCGGCACC
>JAICSB010000234.1 GCA_025937115.1 Pseudonocardiaceae bacterium
GTGGGAATCGCGTAAGCCGAGACATCCAGGCGCGCGATCGGGACCGGGTTCGTTGCTGTGGTAGTCACGTCGATCTGTTACCACCATTGTCGGCGATTCATGCGGCTCAGCCCAGGAAGCCGAGAATCATCGAGGTGTACTGCGAGAATCCACCGGCTGCCATCGCGCAGCGAGGGTCTCGGCGATTTCGTAGGTGTTCAGCGCTGCGCCCTTGCGCAGGTTGTCCCCGCAGACGAAGAAGTCCAGCGTGTTGACGAAGTCCAGGGCCTGGCGGAGCCGGCCGACGTAGGTCGGGTCCGCGCCCACCACCGCCGCCGGGGTCGGCCACACCCCCACTGCCGGATCATCGGCCAGCACGACGCTCGGCGCCGCGGCGAAAACCTTCCGGGCCTGCTCCACAGTGACCGGCGTAGCGAACACCGCATGCACCGCGAGAGCGTGCGTGGTGACCACCGGGACCCGCACGCAGGTGGCCGATACCTTCAGATCCGGGATGCCGAGGATCTTGCGCGACTCGTTGCGGACCTTGAGCTCCTCGGAGCTCCAGCCATCCGGTCGCAGCGACCCGGCCCAGGGCACCACGTTCATCGCCAGCGGTGCCGGGAACGGTGACTGCGCAGGCAACCCCGCCGCCGCCAAGGCCTGGGCGATGTCCCCGCCGCGCACGCCGACGCCCTTGCCGGCCACCGCGGCAAGCTCGGCGTACAACCGGTCCACGCCGGGGCGCCCCGCTCCAGAAGCAGCCTGGTAGCTGGCCACCACCAGTTCGGTAAGACCGAACTCGACGTGCAGGGCACCCACCGCAGCCATCATCGACAGCGTGGTGCAGTTGGGGTTGGAGATGATGCCCTTGGGTCTGTGGCGCAGCGCCGCAGCGTTGACCTCGGGGACCACCAGGGGAACGTCGGGGTCCATCCGGAACGCACCAGAATTGTCCACCACGGTCGCGCCCCGCGCCACGGCGGCCGGAGCCCACCGCTGAGAGATCTCGTCGGGAACGTCGAACATCGCAATGTCGACGCCGTCGAAGGCTTCGGCGGTGAGCTCAACGACGACGTACTGCTCGCCTCGCACACTGATCTTCTTGCCGGCCGACCGGACCGAGGCGATCAATCGGATCTCGGCCCAGGGCACCGACCGTCGCGAGTTGATGATGTCGATCATGACGGTACCCACTGCGCCGGTGGCACCGATGATGGCAAGGGTGGGCCCGGTCATCGTCCGGTCCCGGCGTAGACGACGGCCTGTTCGCCACTGCCGAGGTCGAACGCATCGTGGATCGCCTGCACCGCGGCATCCAGCTGCTCGGCGCGGACCAGTACCGAGATCCGGATCTCCGAAGTGTTGATCGTCTCGATGTTGACCCCGGCTTCTGCGAGCGCCTCGCAGAAGCGCGCGGTGATCCCAGGGTGCGAACGCATGCCCGCGCCGATCAGCGATACCTTGCCGACATAGTCATCGCACAGCACATCGTCGAAACCGATCTGCGGCTGCATCGCGCGCAACGCCTTGACCGCGTCCGACGCGTCGAGTTTGGGCAGCGTGAAGGTGACGTCGGTGCGGCCGGTGTCGACGTGCGAGATGTTCTGCAGCACCATGTCGATGTTGAGCTCGGCATCGGCGATCACGCGGAAGATGCGGGCGGCCTTGCCGAGCTCGTCGGGCACTCCGAGGACGGTGATCTTCGACTCGGACCGGTCGTGCGCGACGCCGGTAAGCATGGCCTGTTCCACGGTGTGATCCTCCACTGATCCAGACACCATGGTGCCGCAGTTGCGGCTGTACGACGAGCGGACGTGAACCGCGATGTGATTGCGTCTGGCGTACTCGACACAGCGCAGCATGAGCACGCGTGCCCCACACGCCGCCATCTCCAACATCTCTTCATAGGTGATGGTGTCAAGCTTGCGGGCATCGGGCACGATCCGAGGGTCGGCCGAATACACCCCGTCGACGTCAGTGTATATCTCGCACACGTCCGCATGCAGCGCTGCGGCTAGCGCGATCGCGGTCACATCAGAACCGCCGCGACCCAACGTGGTGACGTCCTTGGTGTCTTGGGCCACACCCTGAAACCCGGCTACCAGCGCCACCGCGCCCTGGTCCAGCGCATCACGCACCCTACTCGGCGTCACATCGATGATCCGGGCTCTGCCGTGCGCAGCGGTGGTGATCACTCCGGCTTGCGAGCCGGTGAACGAACGGGCGTCGACACCCAGCGCGTGCACCGCCATCGCGACCAGCGAGTTGGAGATCCGTTCACCCGCGGTGAGCAGCATGTCAAGCTCACGCTGATGAGGTTGCGACGACACTTGACTGGCAAGGTCGAGCAGATCGTCAGAAGTGTCACCCATCGCCGACACCACCACGACGACCTCGTTACCGCCATTGCGGGTCTCGACGATCCGGGCAGCCACCTTCTTGATCCGCTCGGCGCTGTCCACCGATGAGCCGCCGTACTTCTGGACGACGAGCGCCACGCCAACCTCCAGACACACAATAGGGGCCGTGCCCCCTGAGTTCAGGGGACACGGCCCTAGAGCCTTGCTGCTTACGCGGTGGCGGTTTCGCGCCCGCCGAACGCTCTGAGCAGCCCACTACCGAAGATCAGTGGTATCGAACCACTCACCAGGTGCAGGTAGTTGTCCCCACCGTAGGTGGGGATGTTCAGCAAGTATAGATAGCCGAGGAAGCCGAGCACGGTCGCCAGGATGTAGACACCACCGATGGCGATGTTCAAACCCTCGGTGCCGGCCTGAGTGAGCGCGAACGCGCCCATCAGCCACAACAAGCCGACCGAGATGTGCACGATGTTGTGGTAGGGGTTCACCATGAAGATCCCGAACACCGACGTGGTCGTCCGCTCGGTGATGTGACTGAAGCCTGTGTAGAAGAACCCGATGATTCCACCGACCAGGTAAATGCTACCCATGATCATCGCGGTGTTCTGTTCAAGCGACAGGGTCTTTCTGCTCCGGAGCTTGATCCCGAACTTGTCCTCTGGACTAGCAAACGCCATTTCCATCCCCTTCCGCTCGACGTCGACTCCGCTCGACGTCGAAAGACTCAACCGGTGAGGTGCGCGGGCCCGCGTCTCGTCACCACCTCATGTCACTGGTACGCACTTCGGCTCGATGCAGCCCACGGTTCACCTGCTGGCCGACGATCACCCTAACGGATGCATGAAAGCGGGCCCCGAGGGTGTGCGGTGCGTCACCGTCGGCGTGTCGGCTCGTCGACGCGCCGCCCGACGAGCCCTGCCGGGGGGGTCGGCTACCCGTCACGCCCCGCGAGTAGGATGCTGCCCTCCGTGACGAAAGACCCTGCGGACATTGATCTGACGCGGAAGAACTGGTCACACGCAGTGGCCACTAGCTTACGATCTGGAAGTGGGCGCGATGAATAATCTGTGGAACGCCATACGCAAACGCCGGGTGATAGTCATCATCGGGCTGCTGCTAGCGGTGGGCTTGGGAACGTCCGCTGCGATCTTCGGTCCCCGGCTCTTCACCAGCAAGCAGCCGGCGCAAGCGACGAATGCGACGAATGCGACGAACAAATCGGACGTCGCGACGACCGCCAAGCCGGTCGGCTTCAGTGAGTTCCGGAGTGAGCAGGCCGGTTTCGAGATCGCCTACCCCTCCGACTGGACGAAGCTGAGCACCAAGGACCCACAGGTTCTGCTGCTGCTGTCGCAGGGACCGCAGGACTCGATGCTGGTGCGAGTCAGCGAGCTGCAGGAAGCGGTGGGGCCGCAACAGCTTCCAGCTCTCAAGCAGGTCACCGACAAGCTCGTCACGTCGAACAAGTCGGTCCAGATGGTCGCGGGACCGAATCAGATTCAGCTGGGCGGATTGCCCGGTTACTACTACTTCTACAATTTCACCGACCCGGCCACTGGCCAACAGGGTTCGCACTCCCACTTCTTCCTGTTCAATGGCAAGACGATGATCAGTATGGTGTTCCAGAGCCTGCCCAAGGAGCACTTCACCGAGTCCGCCAAGACCTTTGACAAGATCGCCAACTCGCTGCATGCGATCAAGAAGTGATCAGATCCAGGACGGTAGTCCGGGAATCCCACCGGGTGCACTGAGAGCGCTTCCGCTGGACCGGCCGGTCAGCCAGCCGGCCAGCTGCTGCACTGGGCCGGATACCGGCCCAGTGCCGGGCCTCACCGCGGTGGCCTCGGGTCCGAAGGCGACCAGCTCGCCATCGGGAAGCTGTAACTGGATTTCAGCGGGGCACCCGGGTGTGCATCCACGCTGCGACGTCTCGCACCAGCATCGAGGCGATGTCGTCCGGCATCTCGTCGATCTCCACACCGGCGTCCAGATCCGTCCAGATCCACCAGGTGCAGCCAGAGTTCGCGCACTCGCGCCCACGGAACCCTGGCGGCCGGCATCGGTCCATGCCTGGTGGCGACGGTCGTCTCCCACTGATTCGGCGACAGCTCCTGCGCGCTCGCCGCGAACGCGGCTCCGGTGTGGTGGAGGTCATCGAGCTGCTCAGTCTTCGCCCGCCCGGCGCCGGCCTCGATCGCCGCGTCGCGCGCCTGGGCGGAGGGATACATCGGTGTCTCGATCCCGGTCCGCGCCCAGGCCAGCAGGCGACCCAGACCCTCCGCGTTGCGCGCCACATGGGTGACTACGTGGCCGCGGGTCCAGCCAGGCAACCGGGACGGCCCGCGCAGGTCGTTGAGCCGCATGACGGTGTGCTCGAACAGCGCCTGCCCGTCGGCGACCCAGGACAGCTCTCTATCTGGTCGACGCATCCTGTCTCCTCAACGTCACAGGATCGCGCTAGGTCGGTAGATGGCGGCGTCCGGGTGCCGGGACACCAGCGTCGCGACCTCGGCGACGATCGCGGCGGTCTGCTCGGCGGCGGCCCCGCTCAGCGGTGCGCGGTCGGCGAGCAGTGCATCGAGATCGGTCCGGTTCAGCGGCAGCCTGCTGTCCTCGGCCAGCCGGTCGAGCAGGTCGTTGCCGGCACCCTTGTCCCGCATCGCCAGCGCGACTGCGACAGCGTGCTCGCTGATGACCGCATGCGCCGCCTCTCGACCCATCCCGGCGCGCACCGCGGCGATCAGCACCTTCGTGCTGGCGAGGAACGGCAGGTAGCGCTCCAGCTCCCGCTCGATCACCGCAGGGTAGGCGCCGAACTCGTCGAGCACCGTCAGGAACGTCTCGACCAGCCCGTCGAAGGCGAAGAACGCGTCGGGCAGCGCGACGCGGCGCACCACCGAGTCCGACACGTCACCTTCGTTCCACTGTGAGCCGGCCAGCTCGGCCACCATCGAGGCGTACCCGCGCAACACCACCGCCAGGCCGATGACCCGCTCGCAGGAGCGGGTGTTCATCTTGTGCGGCATGGCGCTGGAGCCGACCTGACCGGGCTGGAAACCCTCGGTCACCAGCTCGTGCCCGGCCATCAACCGGATCGTGGTGGCCAGCGACGACGGCGCGGCAGCCAGCTGTACCAGCGCGCCGAGTACCTCGTGGTCCAAGGATCGCGGATATACCTGCCCGACACTGGTGAGCACCCGTCCGAAGCCCAGGTGCTGCGCCACCTGCTGCTCCAGCCGCACCAGTGCGGACGGATCACCACCGAAGAGATCCAGCATGTCTTGGGCAGTACCCATCGGACCTTTGATCCCGCGCAGCGGGTAGCGAGCGAGCAGCTCATCGAGCCGGGCGAAGGCCACCAGCAGCTCGTCGGCGGCGCTGGCGAACCGCTTGCCCAGCGTGGTGGCCTGAGCCGCGACGTTATGGCTACGCCCCACCATCACCAGATCGGCGTACTCAGCGGCGCGTGCGGCCAACCTGGCGAGCAGCGCGACACAA
>JAICSB010000074.1 GCA_025937115.1 Pseudonocardiaceae bacterium
CTTGAACTCGGGGATGCCGTAGCGCAGTAGCCCGCCGACCCGGTCCGCGCGCTCGTAAACCACTACGTCGTGTCCGACCCGGGTCAGCTGCTGGGCCGCGGCCAGCCCAGCAGGGCCGGACCCGACCACGGCGACCTTCTGGCCCGTGCGCACTTCGGGCCTCACCGGGGTGACCCAGCCCTCGTCCCAGGCCCGGTCGATGATCTCGATCTCGACCTGCTTGATGGTCACCGCGTCGTCGTTGATGGCCAGCACGCAGGCCGTCTCGCACGGTGCCGGGCACAGTGTCCCGGTGAACTCCGGGAAATTATTGGTGGCATGCAGCCGTTCGATGGCCTGCGCCCAGTCCCGGCGCCAGACCAGATCGTTCCACTCCGGGATCAGGTTGCCCAGCGGGCAACCCACATGGCAGAACGGGATTCCGCAGTCCATGCACCGGCCGGCCTGCTTTTCGACCGCAGCGGCGGGGAAGTCCTCATAGACCTCGTGCCAGTCACGTAATCGCAGCTCGACCGGTCGGCGCGGCGGGTTCTGCCGACCGGTGGTGAGGAAGCCCTTGGGATCAGCCATGCGCCGCCTCCATGATCGCCTCGTCGACGTCCCGGCCGTCGCGCTGCGCCGCCGCCTGAGCGGCCAGCACCCGCTTGAAGTCCTTGGGCATGACCTTGCCGAACCGGTCCACCGCCGCGTCCCAGTCGGCCAGCAGCGCATAGGCCACGGCGGAGCCGGTCTCAGCGTGGTGCCGCGCGACCGCGTCGGCCAGGAAGGCCCGATCCTCGTCAGTCAGCGGGTCCAGGTCGACCATCTCCGGGTTGACCCGGTGAGTGGGCAGGTCGAGCACGTAGGCGATCCCACCGGACATCCCCGCCGCGAAGTTGCGACCGATCGACCCGAGAACCACCACCCGGCCGCCGGTCATGTACTCGCAGCCGTGATCACCGACGCCCTCGACGACGGCCAACGCGCCGGAGTTGCGCACGCAGAAGCGCTCCCCGACCACGCCACGCAGGAACAGCTCCCCGGACGTCGCGCCGTAGAGGATCACGTTGCCGGCGATGATGTTGTGCTCTGCGGTGAACTGCGCGTCGGGGTGCGGGCGGACGGTGATCCGCCCACCGGACAGGCCCTTGCCGACGTAGTCGTTGGCGTCGCCGACCAGCCGTAGGGTGATCCCGCGCGGCAGAAACGCCCCGAAGGACTGGCCGGCCGATCCGGTCAGGGTGATGTCGATGGTGTTGTCGGGCAGCCCGGCGCCACCCCAGCGGCGGGTCAGGTGAGAGCCCAGCATCGTGCCGACGGTGCGGTTGACGTTGCGCACCGGCAGGTCCAGCCGCACCGGTTCGCCGTCGGCCAGCGCGCCCTCGCACAGCTGGATCAGGGTGTTGTCCAGCGCCTTGTCCAGCCCGTGGTCCTGCTCCCTGATCCGGTGCCGGGGCGCGTCCGGGTCCAGATCGGCCGGCAGGTGCAGGATCGGTGACAGGTCCAGCCCGGCGGCTTTCCAGTGCTCGATCGCCGAGCGGGTGTCCAGCATCTCGGTGCGCCCGATGGCCTCTTCCAGGGTTCGGAACCCGAGCGCCGCCAGGTACTCGCGGACCTGCGCAGCGATGAACTGGAAGAAGTTGACCACGTACTCGGCCTTGCCGGTGAACTTCGCCCGCAGTACCGGGTTCTGGGTGGCCACCCCGACCGGGCAGGTGTCCAGGTGGCAGACCCGCATCATGATGCAACCCGAGACCACCAGCGGAGCGGTGGCGAAGCCGTACTCCTCGGCGCCCAGCAACGCCGCGATCACCACGTCACGACCGGTCTTGAGCTGGCCGTCGGTCTGCACGACGATCCGGTCCCGCAGCTTGTTGGCGATCAGCGTCTGCTGGGTCTCGGCCAGGCCCAGCTCCCACGGTGTGCCGGCATGCTTGATCGATGACAGTGGCGACGCGCCGGTGCCGCCGTCGTGCCCGGAGATGAGCACCACGTCGGAGTACGCCTTGGCCACCCCGGCGGCCACCGTGCCGACCCCAACCTCGGACACCAGCTTGACGTGCACGCGGGCCCGCGGGTTGGCGTTCTTCAGGTCGTGGATCAGCTGCTTGATGTCCTCGATGGAGTAGATGTCGTGATGCGGCGGCGGGGAGATCAGACCCACCCCGGGGGTGGAGTACCGGGTCTTGGCGATCCACGGGTAGACCTTGGTCCCGGGTAGTTGGCCGCCCTCGCCAGGCTTGGCGCCTTGCGAGATCTTGATCTGCAGATCGTCGGCGTTGACCAGATACTCGCTGGTCACCCCGAACCGGCCGGAGGCCACCTGCTTGATCGCTGAGCGGCGCAGGTCACCGTTGGCATCGCGGGTGTAGCGGTCGGCGTCCTCGCCGCCTTCACCGGTGTTAGACTTGCCGCCCAACCGGTTCATCGCGATCGCCAACGTCTCGTGCATCTCCTTGGAGATCGATCCGTAGGAGATGGCGCCGGTGGCGAACCGCTTGACTATCGACTCCACCGGCTCGACCTCGTCAATCAGCACCGCCGGGCGCAGGCCCTCGCGGAAGGTGAACAGCCCGCGCAGCGTCATCAGCCGCTTCGACTGATCGTCGACCAGCCGGGTGTACTCCTTGAACACCTCGTAGCGGCCGGACCGGGTGGAGTGCTGCAGCTTGAACACCGTGGCGGGGGAGAAGACGTGCGCCTCGCCTTCGCGGCGCCACTGGTAGTCGCCACCGATCGCCAACTCCCGGTGCGGGGCGCGCACCCCGTCTGCTGGGAACGCCCGGTCGTGCCACATCGCGACCTCGTCGGCCAGCGTGTCGAAGCCGACCCCGCCAAGCCGGGACGTGGTGCCGGTAAAGCAGGAGTCGATCACTTCCGGCCCGAGCCCGATCGCCTCGAAGATCTGCGCGCCGGTGTAGGAGGCCACCGTGGACACGCCCATCTTCGACATCGTCTTGCGGACACCCTTGCCCAGCGCCTTGATCAGGTTGCGGGTGGCGGTCTTGCCGTCGATGCCGCCCAACATGCCACGATCGGCGAGGTCCTCCACGGTGGCCATCGCCAGGTAGGGATTCACCGCTGCCGCCCCGTAGCCGATCAGCAGCGCGACATGATGCACCTCGCGGGCGTCGGCGGCCTCAACGATCAGCCCGACCTGGGTGCGGGTCTTGCACCGCACCAGGTGGTGGTGCACCGCGCCGGTGAGCAGCAGCGACGGGATCGAAGCGTGCTCGGCGTCAACACCGCGGCCCGACAGCACGATCAGCCGCGCACCGCCGGCTACCGCGTCGGTGACCTCTGCGCGGATCTCGTCGAGCCGGCGGACCAGCGCCGCGCCGCCACCGTGTACGTCATAGAGGCCCTTGACGGTATAGGTCTGGTATTCCGGCTGGTCACCGTCATCATTGACGTGGACGATCTTGGCGAGCTCGTCGTTGTCCAGCACCGGGAACGGCAGCACGATCCGCCGGCAGGAGTCCGCGGTGGCCGCCAGCAGGTTGGGCTGCGCACCGAGCTGCGCTTGCAGCGAGGTCACCAGCTCCTCCCGGATCGCATCCAGCGGCGGGTTGGTGACCTGGGCGAACAGTTGGGTGAAGTAGTCGAACAGCGGCCTGGACTGCTGCGAGAACGGGGCCAGCGGCGCGTCATTGCCCATCGACCCGATCGGCTCAGCGCCGGTGCGGGCCATCGGCGCCAGAAGTATTCCGAGCTCCTCCTGGGTGTATCCCAGGGTTTGCTGGCGGCGGACCAGCGAGGCGTGGGTGTGCACCTCGCGCTCGCGCTCGGGCAGGTCCGCCAGCCGGGTCAGCCCCTTGGCGACCCAGTCGGCATAGGGATGCTCGGCGGCGAGCTGGCCCTTGATCTCGTCATCGCCGACGATCCGGCCGGCCGCGGTGTCGGCGAGGAACATCCGGCCCGGTTCGAGCCGTCCCTTGCGCACCACCGTGGTGGGGTCGATGTCGAGCACCCCGACCTCACTGGCCAGCACTACCAGGCCATCCTCGGTGACCCAGTAGCGGGCCGGGCGCAGGCCGTTGCGGTCCAGCACGGCGCCGATCACGGTGCCGTCAGTGAACGCGACCAGGGCGGGGCCGTCCCACGGCTCCATCAGCGTGGAGTGGAACTCATAGAACGCCCGGCGCGCCGGGTCCATCTCGGTGTGGTTCTCCCACGCCTCCGGGATCATCATCAGCACCGCGTGGGGCATCGAGCGGCCGCCCAGATGCAGCAGTTCGAGCACCTCGTCGAAGGACGCGGAGTCGCTGGCATCCGGGGTGGCGATCGGATACAGCCGATCCAGGTCGTCGGGGATGAGGTCGGTGGCGAGCTTGCTCTCCCGGGCGCGCATCCAGTTCCGGTTGCCGCGCAGCGTGTTGATCTCACCGTTGTGCGCGACGAAGCGATACGGGTGCGCCAGCGGCCAGGACGGAAAGGTATTGGTGGAAAACCGGGAGTGCACCAGCCCCAGTGAGCTGGTGACCCGCTCGTCGGACAGATCGGGGTAGAAGCTCACCAGCTGTTCCTCGGTGAGCATTCCCTTGTAGACGATCGTGCGCCCGGACAGGCTGGGGAAGTAGACGTCGAGGTCGTGCTCCGCGCGCTTGCGCACGCAATACACCCGCCGCTCCAGCTCCAGCCCCGTTTCGGGCCGGTTTTCTGGGCTGGCTAGGAACAGTTGCTGGAAGCGGGGCATCGCCGAGCGGGCTGTCGGTCCGACTCCCTCGGGCTGCACCGGTAGCTGGCGCCAACCCAGTACCCGCATGCCCTCCTGCGCCGCGATGTCCTCGACGGCGGCCATCACGGCGGCCTCCGCAGCGTCGTCATCCGGGAGGAAGGCGGTGCCGACCGCGTACCGACCTGGTTGTGGCAGCTCGAAGTCGACGACCTGCCGGAAGAAGCCGTCCGGCACCTGGATCAGGATGCCGGCGCCGTCACCGGTGTCAGGCTCCCCCCCGCGGGCGCCCCGGTGTTCGAGGTTGCGCAACGCAGTGAGAGCCTTCTGCACGATGCCGTGATCGCGGCGGCCGGCGAGGTCAGCCACGAAAGCCACGCCGCAGGCGTCATGCTCATAGGCGGGGTCGTATAGACCGGCTGCCGGACGTCCACGCTGACCAGGACTCGACCCTGCAGGCAGGTAGGTAGCGGTCACAAGCACCTCCCGTCGTCTCGATTGGGTTAATACACGCATCGGGACGACGTGCACCCAGCTGCGGTGACCCTCAGGTTACCGCAGCGGATTACCCAGCCGTTATCTCTTCTGGCCGACGGTTTCGGCAGTGGCGCGTGATTGACTTCGCCGCCACAGGGATTGACATACCGTCACAGTCTGTGCATTCCCAGGGTACGGCAGTCGCAGCGCACAGAGGTGCCGCAGCTGGCAACTTTTTTGCCAAATTGCCATTTACGGCACATCCGCGACGCATGCACACACCCGCCGGTGGGATAGATGTGACAAATGTGACGGTGAAGAAGCTTGCGACCGCGAAGACGCACGACGACGTTTGCGGGCGGAGTCGAGCTCGTCGATGCTGGGAGAGCCTTCCGCGCTGAGGACGCATGCTGACGCGCCGGCGGGGTGGCGTCGTCGGCGCATCACCCGGCTGAGTGCACAATCACCCCCAACCGGAGGCTCGCCGTGCCCGGGGAAGGATGCGTGGTCGGATGGATGACCGTCGGTTGCTGTTGGTGCACGCCCACCCCGACGACGAGTCGACTATGACTGGCGCAACCATGGCCGGCTACGCGCGGCAGGGCGCCACTGTTGTCCTGGTGACGTGTACCCGTGGCGAGCTCGGCGAGATCGTCGCGTCTGATCTTGCCGGGTTGCGCGACGCTGATCCCGACGGGCTGGGCCTGCACCGGGAAAAGGAGCTGGCCGAGGCGCTGGCCGTGTTGGGCACCGCGCGGCAGCACTGGCTTGGCGGCCGCGGTCGCTGGCGTGACAGTGGGATCCCTGCCATCGAGGATCCGGCGGCCTTCGCCCGCGCCGACCTCGGCGAAGCGGTCCGGGCGATGGTCGGGATCCTGCGCGCTGAGCGCCCGCAGGTGGTGGTGACCTACGATGCCGAGGGCGGGTACGGGCACCCGGACCACATCCAGGCCAACCGGGTGACCATGGCCGCGTTGGATCCCGCAGCCGACCTCCGTTTCGCACCGGAGCTCGGCGCGCCGTGGCAGGTGGCGAAGGTCTACTGGATGACCTTGTCGCGCAGTCTGATCCAGACCGCGGTGGACGCTGGGGTGCTGTCGTCAATGGATGTAATACCCAACTCGCTGCCCGACGAGGAGATCACCGCGGTGCTGGACGGGCGGCCGTACATGGACAGCAAGGTCGCCGCGCTGCGGGCGTACCGCAGCCAGGTGGATCTGCAGAATGGGATATTCGCCATGCTCACCGAGGTCCCCGAGTTCGCGGTGGAGAGCTACCTGCTGGTCCGCGGGCAGCGCGGGCCGGGCTCGGGACCGTACAACTGGGAGGACGACCTGTTCGCCGGTCTGGTGGGTCAGCCCGTGGCGGATGCCGGATGAGCACTCCGCAGGAGATTCAGGGTGCGCTGCGGCGCGTCCGGCGGCGCGGCGTCAGGCGCTGGGCGTCCAGCCGGGCGGTTGTGGCCGTCACCGTCGTTAGTGCTGGCGGTGGTCCCGCCGTGCTACTCGCCCGGCGTGCCGGTTTGCATTCTGCGGAGTTCGCGCTGCCGGGTGGACGGACGGATCGCTGGGAGTCAGCGTCCTCAGCGGGCCGTCGCCGGCTCACCGAGGAGCTCGGGATGCGACTGCCACCGGAGTCGGTGCTCGGGTTGCTCGACGACTACGTCACCGACACCAGGCTCGTGATCACGCCAGTCGTGCTCTGGGGCGGCGAGCACGCCCCTGCGGTCGATGTCCTCGCCGTTGCGTTCGCTGACCTCGACGTCGAGCCGGTGTTCGTGGCGAGCTCGGAATCTGATCGTCCGGCGATCCGCCTGCCGCTGCACGGCGGCTGGTTGCACGCCCCCACCGCTGCCGTCCTGCACCAGTTCCGCGAGGTCGTCCTACACCGCCGCCGCACCCGGGTAGCCGCCTCGTGAGTGCCAATCGGTGCTGGCGCGCTTAACACCACTCACGACCAGTAACGTGGGCGCGTGCGGGTGGCGACGTGGAATGTGAACTCGGTGCGTTCGCGGATGCCTCGGCTGTTGCCTTGGTTGGACCAGCGGGTGCCGGACGTGGTGTGCCTGCAGGAGACCAAGCTGCCCGCGGACGCCTTCGACGAGCTGGTCCGCCCCGCGCTGGCCGAGCGTGGGTACGCCGTCGCCCACCACGGCGACGGCCGGTGGAACGGGGTGGCGATTGCCTCCCGGGTCGGCTTGGACGATGTCGTCGCGGGGCTGCTCGACGAGCCCGCGAATCCGGTGGGGCAGCTCCCGGGTCCTGAGGCCCGTGCGGTGTCCGCGACCTGCGCAGGATTGCGGGTGTTCTCGGTCTACGTGCCCAACGGCCGCACCCCCGAGGACCCGCACTACCGATACAAACTGGACTGGCTGGCCGCGCTGCGCGCCACCGTCGCCGCCGGAGATCCTGCGGTGACTGTGGTCTGTGGTGACATGAACGTGGCCCCCACCGACGACGACGTCTACAATGCGGCCGCCTTCGCCACCTCGACCCACGTCACGCCCCCGGAACGCGACGCCCTGCGCGCCCTGGAGCTGCACGACGTGGTGCGGGAACGCTGGCCCGCCGAGCGGATCTTCACGTACTGGGACTACCGCGCCGGCATGTTCCACACCGACCGCGGGATGCGCATCGATCTGATCCTGGCCGGTGCGGTAGTCGCGCCGCGGGCGTGCGCCGCCTGGGTGGACCGCCAAGCACGCAAGGGCACCGGCCCCAGCGACCACGCGCCGGTGATCGTGGACTTCGACGACGCGCCGGACGGCGACTGCGGCCCGATGGTCCCGCCCCCGTCAGCGTCTCGCAGCGGTGCCCGGCGCTGATGCTCGTCTCCCACGCCGAAATAGCCGCGCTACGAGAGACGATCGCCATCCAGTCAGACCCCCTGGCGGTCGAGGACGTCCGGCAGGCAGAGCAAGACATCCTCGCTGGGCGCACGGTCAAAGCCGAAGGCATCCGCGATTCGATGCTCTCGCGCCGTCCCGCCACCGCGTGACAGACCGTTGGACGATTGAGCTCACTAGTCCAGCCCGACGAGCACTCGAAAGAGACCCCCGAGCCGGTCGCCTGGGCGGCGTAACCGAGCGGCTGCCACTAAACCCGCTTCAGCTCGGTGGCGAGCTCTGCGGCCGATCACGAGGTGATGAAAACCGGAGTGGGCTTTTTCTGGGCATTATGTTTCACTAGGGCATGCCCAGTAAAAGCCCAGTCGAGAGAGAGGTGGTCGCGGGGCTACGGCGTCTGCTCAAGCGCGGTTTGCCGGTAACGCCGGCCGGCGCGGACGCGGTGCTGCTGGACTTGCGGGGAATCATCGCGCGAGCCGCCAATCCCGCGGATGACGCGAGCCGGACGGCGGCGTTGGATGGGACCCTGCGCGGCCTGCTGGCACGGTTCAACGACGCCCGTTACGCGCCTGCGGCGCGGGCGTTGTTCGGCCTGCCGCCCGCCGAGCCGGGGCAGAATCTTACGGTTCGCCGAGAGCTTTCTGCGGCGCAGGCGGGGCATGAGGTACATCACTTCCGCAAGCGAGTGGAGCCCAAACTCGTCGAGAAGATCGCCTGGGAGCTGCTGGCCGACGCTGACCGGTTCACCCGCTCGGCGATGATCGCCCCTCGGCTGGCACCGGCCGCGAACCGGCAGCCGTTTCCAGCGGACCCATTCGCTTGGGAGGTCGCCGAGCATGAGGAGCAGCTGACCCGATTGTGGTCGGCAATCTATGCTGCTCGAGCTGAGCTGCTTGCCGTCGAACGGCTGATCAGCCTAGACGTTGACCGGGTAGACATCATGACCACGGCGGTGACCGCGGCCTGGCGGTGGGCCGGCGCGCGCGCGGAGGCGATCAGCTACTGCACCTCGTTCGCCCCGGAATCGGAGACTTCGCCCGACGAACTGGTTGTCCTGGCTGGCTGGGTTCCGCCGTTAACACGGGCGCAGGCGTCCCGGCTGACCGAGGCCGCCGCCGGCGGCGTCAGCCGTGAGCGTTTCACCGCGGCGCTGCAGGGCGAGACCGGGCTGAGCGACATCTGGGTTGATGGCTTCCTCGCCCGATCCACTGCACCTGAGTTCACCCCCGAGCAGGAGAACGGATCATCATCGTGACCAGCACCTTCACCAATCCCGCCCTGACAGCCGCATTGGAGGCGGCGGCGACTGGCGACCCGCGTCGCTACGTCATTACCGGTGGCCCGTCCTCGGGCAAGGACGACCTGATCGCGGCGATCCACGCTGCGGGCATTCCCTGCATGGCAGAGGAGCCGGGTCGGGAGATCTACCGCAAGCACCGCGAACGACTAGGCCGGCACCTGCGCCGGGAGGATCGCCGCGACTACTCGCTGGAGGTGCTAGAGGCGTTCATCACCGAATACACCACGCACAAGCACGGGACGAGGTTCTACAACCGGGGCATCCCTGACGGCTACGGCTGGGACGCGTTCTTCGGGCTGCGGCCGACCACGCAACTCGAGGAAGCCACGCGCCTTTATCGCTACGACGCGATCTTCGTGCTCGATCCGTTGGACACCTTCGAGGACCCCGACGACATCGTCTGGGCCAAAGACCGCGAGATCCGCCGCGTTCACGAGCTGATCGTGCAGGGCTACTTCGACGCCGGCCACGAACCGGTGTTCGTCGCTCCCGACTCAGCGGCAGCCCGGCTCGACTTTATCTGCTCCAATTTGCGCCTGCCCAAACCCAGCCGAGGAGCGTGATTACGTTGAGCCGCAACGGGAAACCGTCGCTGCTGTTGTCACCGAACAGCGTGCTGGCCAACGCGCTGCTGCGCTCGATCGACATCCTGCGCCCCCGCGTGCTGGCGGCCCGCCCAGCGCGGGTCGAATTCGTGGTCGGCACCCAGATCAACGGCGCCCCACATCTCGGGACGAATCTGGTGCAGACCGCGGCGTTCCTGCTGGCAAAGATCGCCCGCCGCGAGTTCTCCATCGACACCACCGTGCGGGCGCCACCTTCACCGCGGTCTACTTCGACCACGGCCCCTACGAGATGCACATCGACCCCGAGGACGATCAGCCCTACCTAGATCTGGCCACGCTCTATCGGAACTTGGTCAAGGAACGCGCGCTCGGCCGCGACAGCCAGACGCTGCACGTGATGATGAAGGGCGGCGACTGGACCTTCGGCTGCCAGCCCGTCGATGGCGCCCTCGGCGCGCTGGGCACTCCGCCGACGCGATGCCGTCCCGGATCTTCACACCCCAAGTGCTGGCTCCGACCGGGGCGAAGCTGTCCAAGTCGCTGCTGCGCGAGCAGGGCAAGGACGCCCTGCCCGCCGACGTCGAGCCTTGGATGCTCGACACCACTGCCTGGCCCGGCACCGTCGACGACTACGTCGACGCCGTGGTCTGGCTGGTCAGCGAACTGCTGACCGACCCCAAACACTTC
>JAICSB010000625.1 GCA_025937115.1 Pseudonocardiaceae bacterium
GGTCGGTGAACCACACGCCGTCGATGACCAAGTTTCCACCGAACGTCTCGGAAATCTCGCAACGGCCGGCGGCGACGGCTCGGAGAACAGCCCGGTCTCGCTGGCTCAGCGGGGTGGCAGTGGTGGCGTTCATCGCTGTTCTCCTTCCGTTTATTCATCACCTGACTGATAATCGTTCGTGTTCTTCGAACCGTTGCAGAATGCGCCGCCATCACACGTGGGACCATCCCGGTGCCCCCCAGAACGCATGGTGGTGAACCCCCGATTGTCGAGGTAGGGAAGCCCCCAGCGGACAGGCCGTAGCCTGCTTCCGCGCCTTGGCTAGCCCGTTTCCCTGTGCCGGCGCCGCCCGAGCTTCCGGCTAGCCGGAAGGCGCGCTGGCAGCCGCGGTGCGATCCTGGTGTCATGACGCTGCGCTGTCTGATTGTTGATGACAGCCCTCGGTTCCTCGATGCCGCTCGTGGCTTGCTGGAACGCCAGGGGGTGATGGTTGTCGGCGTGGCGTCGAGTAGCGCTGAGGCCCTCCAGCGAGCCACTGAGTTGCGGCCCGACGTCGCGCTGCTCGACATCGATCTTGGTGGGGAGAGCGGTTTTGACGTCGCCCGGCGGTTGTCCCGAGAGGCCACCTTGGCGTGCACTCGGATGATCTTGATTTCCACACACGCTGAGCAGGACTACACCGACCTCATCGCGGCCAGCCCGGTGGTCGGTTTCTTGCCGAAGTCGGCGTTGTCGGGCGATGCGATTCGCGCATTGATCACCAGCCGCGGTGACGGTCACCCGGTGGATCCGGTCAGCGGGCCTCGAGGAAGGTGACCACCGCCAGCACCCGACGGTGATCCTCGTCGGTCTCTGGCAGCCGTAGCTTGGCCAGGATGCTGCGGACGTGTTTTTCCACCGTGCCCTCGGTGACCCACAGTCGACGGCCGATGCCGGCGTTGGAGCGCCCCTCGGCCATCAACGCCAGCACCTCGCGTTCCCGGTTGCTGAGCACCGCCAGCGGATCATTGCGGCGCCGCGCCGAGACCAGCTCGGCCACCAGCGCCGGATCCACCACCGAACCGCCCTTGGCGACGCGCTGCAGCGTCTCGACGAAGTCCGTCACGTCGGTGACCCGGCTTTTGAGCAAGTAGCCGATTCCCCGGCCGCTGGCCAACAGCTCCATCGCGTGCTCGACCTCGGCATGCGCCGAGAGCACCACGATGCCTATCGCCGGGAACTCCTGGCGGATCACCCGGGCCGCCTCCAGACCCTCGGTGGTGTTCGTCGGTGGCATCCGGATGTCGACGACGACCAGCTCGGGTGCTTGCTGGCGAACCAGCGCCAACAGCTGCGGCCCCTCCCCGGCCTGGCCCACCACCTCGAAACCGGACCGGTCAAGCAGGCTGGCCAGACCCTCCCGCAACAAGATGTCGTCCTCAGCGAGGACCACCCGCAACCTGCTCATGGCCGAGACATCACCGTCGCGACCGGGGCCAGGCCGCGCGGCTTCCCCGTCGATCACCATGACCGGCATTATCCGGCTCTTCGTCTTTGAGCGTGGTGTGCCGCTGTAGGACACGATCTTTAGCTTGGGCCTGAATGTGGGCCTGGGAC
The DNA here is from genome assembly GCA_025937115.1 of Pseudonocardiaceae bacterium. Next base: position 1,597 of record JAICSB010000625.1, read on the forward strand.
CTCATGATCCGTGGTGTTCATGGACACGGAGATGGAGGCCCCAGGTGGAACGAGAGCGTAGTGCCGCGGCGGCGATGTTGGGCTTGCCCGGGTTCGTTGTGCTGGCTGTGTCCGAGCACGATGGTGAGTGCGAGCAGGCGGTGGAGACCACAGCGGATCTGGTGGGCTGTCCGGAGTGTGGGGCGGTGGCCGAGCTGCATGATCGCCGCCCGACGTGGGTGCGTGACCTGCCTACCGGGGGACGTCCGGTGACACTGGTGTGGGTCAAGCGGGTGTGGCGGTGCCCGCATTCGGGGTGCGTGAAGCGGACTTGGACTGAGACCTCGCCGGTGATCGCGCCGCGGGCGTCGCTGACCGAGCGGGCCCGCGCTGAGATCTGCCGCCGGGTCGGTCAAGACGCCGCGTCGGTGGCCGCGGTGGCCCGGGAGTTCGGCATCGGCTGGCGCACCGCGATGACCGCGGTACGCGATTACGGAACACCGCGGGTCGATGACCCTGATCGACTGGGCGGTGTTAAGGCCCTCGGGGTGGATGAGACCGCGTTCGCGGCCGCCTCAGCCACCCGGTCGACGAGCTTTGTCACCGGCATTGTCGATTTGACCCGCCGTCGGGGTAGCTGTGCGCGGCTGCTTGACGTGATCGATGACCGTAGCGCATCAGCGCTGGTCAGCTGGGTCAACCAGCGCCAGACCGGTTGGCGGGCCGGAATCGGGGTGGCTGCCCTAGACCCCTACCGGGGCTA
>JAICSB010000222.1 GCA_025937115.1 Pseudonocardiaceae bacterium
ATCGACCGCCTACTTGGGATCGATTGGATTGGACCGTATGAGCCCTGGGATGACCAACTGGCCTTCACATTCGACGGGGGGATCCTCGCGGACGAAATGATCAAGAAGGTGAGAATTGTCGACAGTGAGATATCAGAATTTGGATTCTTCTTGGAGTCCGATGCCGCTAGATTGCTTCGGGACGATGTAGCTCAGCGGCTCAGGCGCGCCGTGGAGTCGTTGGAGAGTCATCACGTACGCTACATGGAGCATCAGGTCGTTGAGAGTTCTGAGTAATACCAAGCAAGGATCCCGATTGCTCGCCGGAATACCGTCCCACTCGCCGCCCATGTCGCAGCTGACTGCGCCTGAGCGGCCCATAGATCGCAGAGGGAATCCACGCCGAGAGCCCGTTTCTACGCGTGCAGAAAGATAGGCCGGCGCAGTCGTCCTGCGAGAGCGTCGGCCACCAGGGCCGGCAGGTTGGGTGGCAAGAGTTTGTCTGTGCAGACGGCGAGTTCGGGTTTGCTCCACCAATGGTGGCCGAGGAGTCCCGCTTTCTCGTTGGCGGTGTGCCTTGGTCGCAAGGTGGGCGCGGCATCGGTGACGCGGGCGAGGTAGACGGTCTCGCGGCGGTGGTGTTCTTGACCTCGGTAGCGGAAGCGGGTCTCGCGGTCCCAGAGGCGGGGTCCGAGGTGGTCGAGGAGGATGCCGGTTTCCTCGGCGAGTTCGCGGCGGGCGGTGACGGGTAGGGCCTCGCCGGGGTCAGCACCGCCGCCGGGCAGCTCCCACCAGTGATTGTCGGGCACGTCAGGGTCTTTAGCGTGGATGAGCAGCACTCGGTCGTCTTGGTCGAACAGCAGCACGCGGGCACCGATCCGGAGTATGGCCGTTTCGGTGGGGGTTGCGGGCATCCGGGTGGGCGCTCCTCACGGCGTCGACGGCTTATGGCCGGCAAAGAGCAATGGCTGAACCGGCTGCGCATCGACACCACAGCTGGGCGGCTGCGGCGAAACGTACACATCGTGCGCGCCCCGCTTACCCCGTACCTGCGCTACCAGTTTGAGTGGTGCTATCTCCCGAACACCACCGCCGGTCAGGAGATCCGTATCCTGGACGCCGCAGAGATACCAGCCGCGGCTGCGTTGCTGCGGGTCGGTGACCTCGCCATCGTCGAGCACCAGCATGTCGCGCAGCTACGCTACAGCCCCAACGGGGAGTACCAAGGCGCGGTGACGACCGGCGCCGACGCCGCCGCCGGCTATGTGGCTCTAGCGCAGGTCGCGTGGGAGCTGGCTACCCCGTTCATGACCTGGTGGACTGCGCACCCGCAGTACCACCGGGACACTGTCGCGGCCTGAGCTGGTTGCAGACGGAAGGGGACCATGGGGGGCCGATCCGGCGGACGCGACGAGCTGTCCCGCGCGCTGCGGGAACTCCGTCAAGTGGCCCAACTATCCACCCGGGCCGCTGCACAACAAACCGGTTTCTCCGCCGCGAAGATCTCCCGGGTTGAACGAGGCATCAACGTCCCCACCGAGACCGACGTAGCCGCGCTCGTGCACGCATACCAGGCGCCCCCCGATGTCCGAACACACCTCACCAGCATCGCCCGCGACATCCGGACCGAGCATCGTCCCGTGGTCATGGCCCGCGGCAAAGGCCATCCCTCAGCGTTCCAGGAACGGCTGGCCCGCATCGAGGCCACCACCGACCACCTGACCACCTTCACCCCGACCGTAGTGCCCGGGTTGCTGCAAACCGAGACCTACATGCGCGCGCTGGTGGCCTACCGTGAGCTGCCGCCAGCCGAGTTCGACAAGTTCGTCGCCGCGCGACTCGCCCGCCAGGAACGGCTGGAAGACACGGCCCACCGGTTCACCCAGATCACCGCGGAAGGCGCACTCGGGTGGCGAGCCGGCAGTCCAGCGGACATGGCCGAACAAGTCGATCGGATCGTCGCCGTCTCCAGGCTGCCCAGTGTTCGGGTAGGCATCATCGCGTGGGGTACCCAGGCGCCGGTGTTTCCGTTGCACGGCTGGGACCTCCACGACGAGCGTGCTGTCATCTACGGCACCGCTGACGCGACCGCGGTACTGACTGAACCCAGGGACGTGGCGCGATATGTCACGCTCACCGCAGCCGTAGAGCGAATCGCTATGTGGGACGACACCGCCCGCGCCATGCTCGCACGCATTGGCGACCAGTATCGGGCATCCGGCGCCTTCGACTGACCGGCCAGCAACGAGGTAGATAGCAGACTGCATGCGAGCAGCCGCCACGTGCGGCACACTTATTATTCGGACGCGCTGGACTCCGCTTGCTCCACGGCCCGCTTCAGTTCCCTGTCCAGCTCCGCTACCAGCCGGCGGGCCTTCACCATGTTGACTCGCTGGCGCGGCACCGGCGCCGCGACCGGAGCGGTTCCTTCGGCGGCGGCGGCGCACACCCCGCGGATCCAGTCCGACATGGTCATCCCGCTCCGCTCCGCGGCCGCCCGGATCGCACTGGCTTCCTGCGGGGGCAGCCGGAACGACATGGACACCGACAGCGGGTGGGCGATCTCCATTTCGACGTCTAGGAGGTCGGCCTCGGCCCCGAGCGGATCGTCGCGATGGGCGTACTGGTAGTCGGCGAGTTCAGCGTCGGTCATGGTGTCGAAGTCAGGTTGGCTCATCGGTCCTCCCATGCGCTGATCGGCCGGGCAGAGCGGCTGGGGGCGTGGTAGCGGAAGTTGACGCGGACTGGGCGGCCACCCTCGGTACAACCCAGCGCGCTGTAGACGGCTGACCGGTTCTTCCAGTTGCGGCTAATGCGTGGCTGGTTCGCGAACACCTGCACAATCTCGTCACCCGAGACGCCGTGGCGCGTCGCGTGGTCGGTGTTACCGTTGAGATCCACCTGCTCAATCCGCACGCAGCCCTTCAATTCTCTGTAATACATCAATCTACCATCTTCGTATGACGTCTACTGCAGACGTCGGGTTGTCCGACACGCACGTTCACCGGGGACCTGGTCATCTCGATGCTGCTCAAGCCATCTCCGGGCCATCCCCGGCCAGCCAGAACCGGCGTCGGAAGCGGGCATGACACTCGCTCACTGGGGGCGGCAAAGTGGAGAGGTCAACTCTGATGACAGATGCGCTGGCGCGTATCGGTGCCGTCTGGGACGCCGACGCGGCGACCTATGATCAGGCCGCCGGCCACCACCCACAGACCGCGATCGAATGGGCGGCTTGGCGTTCCGCACTGATCCGGCTACTCCCGCCGCCGCCGGCACGGATACTCGACGTGGGAGCCGGCACCGGATTCCTCAGCCTCGCCGCCGCGCAACTGGGCTACACCGTCACCGCAGTCGATCTCTCCCCGGCCATGCTGCAGCGCCTAATCAGCAAGGCCACCGCCGCCGGCCTCAACATCACTGCCGTCACCGCCCGGGCCGATGAGCTGCCCGCCGGAACCTGGGACGCGGTGATATCCCGGCACCTGCTGTGGACGCTGCCCGATCCGCTCGCGGCGCTGCGATGCTGGCGCACGGCGGCACCTGAGGGTCGGCTGCTCCTTCTGGAAAGTCTTTGGGGCGCCGTCGCGGACCCCATCGAACGCGGCCGGTCCCATGCCCGCGACTGGCTCCGGCGGTTGCGCGGCACCGCTCACGACCACCACGCACCCTACGACGACGCGATCCGATCCGCGCTGCCCCTCGGCCATGGCACGACTCCCGAACGGCTCATCGATCTGGTCGGCCTGGCCGGCTGGCCGGCGCCCAGAATCGAGCGGTTGACCGACATCGAATGGGTCACGCAGCGGCAACTACCGCTGCCTGATCGACTGCTCGGTGTCACCCCCCGCTTCGCCGTCGCAGCGGGCGGCAAAATGATTCAGTGATTCGACAACTGGTTGGAAAGGACAGTCTTCACGAACCCGCCTCCCGTCGTTCGCGCTTGGCCGCGGACAGTTCTGGAGACACCCAATGCGTGCGGTATGCGCGCTCGATCTCGGTTGCTCCGCTGACGCTGAAGCGCAGTCGCCTGCGGCCGGGAGTCCGGGCGACGTAGCCGGTTTCGCTCGGCTTGAGGCCACGCTCCTGCGCCCAGCGGCGAAACAGTCGCATCGCGGTCGACAGCTTGGGCAGGCTGGCCTGCACCACCCGCTCCAGGCATGGGACCCGGCCGTGCCGCCAGTCTTCGAGGTGCGCCGGGGTCAACCAGCCGAGACCCAGGAACACGTCGATCGGTCGGACGTAGTTCTGCTTCGCGAGGACCGCCTCGGCCGCCCGCCGCACACGCTGATCGAGTGCGCTGCCGTTCATGCTCTGCCCTCCGCGCGTCGCGCTGATTGACCTGCAAGAGGGGTCAGGGGAGGGCGTAGCCGAGTGTTCGCAATCCCTTACGGAAGGCGGTGCCGTGCTCGGGCGAGACGGCAAGATGCCGGTCGCCGACCGGACGGCACAGCGCCCGGAGCCTGCGATCGTTCGCGATGAGAGTGGCCAGCGCGGCGTCTGCGCATTCCACCAGTTGAGCCATTCCGAGATCCTGCAGCTGGCTCGTCCGTCGGGTTACGTCGTCAATCAAGGCGGTGACGGTGCCGGGAAGCTCGGTGTGGGCGCGGCCATCCAGGAAACGGCTGAATTCTTCTACCGATCGACCGGTGTCGAGCGCAGTGAGCAGCGCCGTCGCGGTCAATGACCAGACCCGGTCGGAGGTGCGCTCGGCGTAGGCATCCAGGACGAGCCGGTCCGCGGCAGGGATCTCGCCGAGCGCGACGACGTCCAAATTGGGCAGCACGTTCAGCGTCCGCTCTGCCGCACCGGTGGCCTGATAGGTGTCGGCGAGGCCGAGAACATAGGCGCCTAGCGCGTTGATCCGGATGGACCTCAGCCCGTCATAGCGGCTCAAGCTGTCGAGACACTCGGCCCCCCAGTTCCCCCGGAAGTCCTCGCGGGCGCCCGCCGGCTCGGTGTAGGAAATGTCGACGAGGCCGAGCGTCGCGGCATACTCGAACAGCACGCATAGCGTGTAGCGGCCCTCCAACATGGACCAGTCCGAGTAGCCCGCGTAGCCGAGGCTGCCGTACTCGTGGTCGACGAGGTACAGCTTCCAGAGGCCGCGCTCGCTGCGCACGATGGTGGGCGACAGGTCCTCGCTGCGCATTACGGCGAACAGGTCGTCGACGGTAATCCACTCGCCGGCCGGGCAGGTCGTCAGGGCAGTGGCAACGGTCTGGCGCCGGGGCTTGGGCGCGGTGAGGACGTTCGCGCAGCGCTGACCCTTGATCGCATCGATCCGGCTCATCTCGTCGATCAACCCGTGGCTCAACCAGCGACGCCATAGCTGCCGGACCGTCTCAGCGGCAGGCTTGGACAACGCCGCGCGACCGCGGGCAGTTAGTTGCAGCCGGTTCCCGGTCTGCTCAGCCAATCCACCCGCGTGTAGCAGCAGCGGCCAGGCGAAGGCGGCGACCGCGTCGTCGGGAAGGAAGTCCCCGGCTGACAGCACTCCGGCTACCGCAGTGATCGTCGCTGCGGTCGGGCGTCGGGTCGTCTCGCTGCAGCGTAACTTTCCGCCAGCGCACAGCTGCAGGACCGCATGCACATTGGCCTGCGATTCCTGCTCGGTGAGTCGAACGATCTCGGCAGCTTCCACGCCCGGAGACCTTAACTGCCCATGTCCCGCGTCACTCGACGGCCGGCATCTCCCGAACCACCAGCTCGTCCAGCCGACGTTCGACAACCGTGCCCACCGGCCAGTCACCGACAAGTGCAGCCAGGGCGTCTGCCTCGTCCACTGAGCAGCACGCGCACGGGTCCCATCCCTGCTCCTGCAGACTGGACCGGATGGCCTCGACGTACTCCTCACGGGCCAGCGGCGTGTCGGCCACCCTCGCGGTGGTCGTCGCGCGGTGTGAGTTCAGCCCGCCGAACCCGCGACCGCAGCCGCAACCACCATCCGGCTCGGCCCGGTCCCGTGCGC
>JAICSB010000651.1 GCA_025937115.1 Pseudonocardiaceae bacterium
GCGGGCGACACTGCCACCCGCATCCGCCGGCCGGAGGTGAACACGTCCACCGAGCCGTCGTCGAAGCAGGCCAGGAACACGCCATAACCACTGGGGGGCTGAGCCAGCCGATCGACCTCTTCGCGCAGCGCGAGGAGCTGGCCGCGAGCCTCCCGCAGCGTCTCCACCAGTTTGGCGTTGCGCTCAGTGAGCTGGCTCACCGACGCGGAGGCCTCGGCGAGGCGCTCCTCGAGCAACCGGAAATGCCGGGGCGACTCGGTCAGTCGACGACGCAGCAGCGTCACCTCATCCTCGAGGACCCTGATCTGGGCAGCCAGCGCCGGGTCGATGCGTTCTCGACCGTCAGCGGCTCGGTCGCCGGAATAGTCGTGCGGCACGAGGCACCTCCTCCCGCATGGTTCTGGAGACCACTAACGGTACGGGACGGCGCGGGAGAACCGTGAGTTAACGCCAGATCAACTCCGGGCGCTGGCAAACTACAGACGACGGTTGGAACGGCTGGGCCGGCGCTGCGGGGTGGGCGCCACCGCGCCCTGCGCCAACCGGCGGGCGGTGAGCAGGAACGCGGTGTGCGCGACCATCCGGTGTTCCGGGCGAACCGCGAGCCCGACTACGTGCCAGGGCCGCAGCAGCGTCTCCCAGGACTGCGGCTCGGTGTAGCAGCCGGCTTCGCGAAGCGCCTCGGCGCTGCGGGACAGCTGGGTGGTGGTGGCCACGTAGATGGTGAGCACGCCGCCGGGAATCAGCGCCGCGGACACCGCGGGCAGCGGCTCGCAAGGGTGCAGCATGTCCAGCACCACCCGGTCCACTGGCTGATCGGCGGGGTGGGTAGCCACATCGCCCACCCTGAGCTGCCAGTTCGGCATCACCGCGCCGAAGAACCGCTCGACGTTGCGCGCGGCATATTCGGCGTGGTCAGCGCGCGTCTCGTAGGAGATCACGCTGCCGCGCTCCCCGACCGCTCGGAGCAGCGAGCAGGTCAACGCCCCTGAGCCGGCGCCGGCTTCGAGCACTCGTGCACCGGGGAAGATGTCGCCCCACATCAGGATCTGCGCGGCATCCTTGGGATAGATCACTTGTGCGCCGCGAGGCATGGACAGCACGTAGTCGCTCAGCAGCGGGCGCAACGCGAGGTAGCGGGTCCCCGCGGCGGAGGCCACGACGCTGCCCTCGGCAAGCCCGATCAGGTCGTCGTGGGCGACCGCACCGCGGTGGGTGTGGAAGTGCGCGCCGGGTTCCAGCACCACGGTGTGCCGGCGTCCCTTGGGGTCGGTGAGCTGCACCCGATCACCGGGTTGGAACGGTCCGCTAGCTCGAGTCACAAAAGCTGATGGTGACAGATCGGTGTGTGGGCGGCTGCACTGCGCCATCGGAGATTCGCCGCCATCGGAGTTCGCCGCCATCGGAGATTCGCCGCTGTCGGGGGGTTCCCCTACCCTGCGAGCCATGACAGAGACCCTGCCCGCCATGACCGCTGCGAAGCCCAGGCGGCTGGCTCTGTCACCGTCGCGGGCCGCGGATTTCAAGCAGTGCCCGCTGCTGTACCGGTTCCGGGCGGTCGACCGGCTGCCCGAGACACCGAGCCGCTTGCAAGTCCGCGGCACCGTGGTGCACACCGTGCTGGAGCGGCTCTTCGCGCTGTCCCCCGACCAGCGAGACGCTGAAGCTGGGCGAGAGCTGGTCGATCCCGCTTGGCGTGACGTGCTGGCCGCCAGCCCGGAGCTGGGCGAGCTGTTCGCCGGTTCTGGGGACCCGGAGCTCGGCGAGTGGCTCGATTCGGCGCGTGGGCTCGTCGAGGCCTACTTCGCGCTGGAGGATCCCCGGCTGGTCGCGCCCGAGGCTTGCGAGCTGCTGGTAGAGGCGGAGCTGGCGGCCAGTGACGCCGGGGACGGCGAACCACTGCTGTTGCGGGGATACATCGATCGGCTCGACGTCGCTGCCACCGGTGAGATCCGGGTGGTGGACTACAAATCCGGTGCCGCACCGCGGGAGTTTTTCGAGGCCAAGGCGCTGTTCCAGATGAAGTTCTACGCGCTGGTGCTGCTGCGTATCCGCGGGGTGGTGCCGCGCCAGCTGCGGCTGCTGTACCTGGCTGATCGGCAGGCGTTGAGCTACACCCCTGATGAGGCGGAGCTGGTCCGCTTCGAGCGCACCCTCGTCGCGATCTGGTCAGCGATCCGGCGGGCCGCC
>JAICSB010000538.1 GCA_025937115.1 Pseudonocardiaceae bacterium
ACCGGGCCGCTGGCCCACACCGTGGTGAGCAGCGGGGTTCGCTGGGCGACTTCGGTGAGCTGCTCAGTGGACAGCACCAGCGCCGAGGAACCCATCAGCGTCAGCGTCACCAGCAGGTCGATCACGATCACGTGGATCCGGCGGGTGACGTCGTAGCTGTAGGCTAGGCAGGTCACCACAGTCCACACCGCGATCCCGGCGAGCACCGCCCAGCCCAGAGCTGGCCGAGCGAAACCATGGTGGTGCACCGTGATCACCGCGATCGCGAAAGCTGCCGTGATGCCCCGGAACAACACCACGCCCCGCCACAGCGGCGTCATGATGTCGGTGGCGCCCGGCATGCCCGCGGATCATGCCAGTGCTCAAGTGGCGAGCAGCTACTGACCCCCGTCATGCGCACCGCACCGCACCCGGCTTCCCGAACTCCACAGGAGAGCTGCCCAGGCGCTCCCTAACAGCTCTGCTGTGGAGTTCGGGAGCTGTAGCGCGGTGGGTGAGGCAGCGCGGTGGGTTAGGCAGCGCGTTGGCGGAGTACGGCGCGGACTTGGGCGGCGAACGCGTCTGGGTTGCGCAGCACGTCGGTGGCGCTGGCCCGCAAGACGGTCCAGCCTAGGGCTGCGAGCCGGTTGTGCCGCGCCAGATCAGCCCGAAACGTCGGCGCCTCTTGATGGTGCTCGCCCTCGAACTCCACGCCAGTCCTGGCGGCCGGGTAGGCCATGTCCAACCAGGCCACATGATTTCCGAGTTCGTCGCGCACCTGATACTGCAGCTCGGGCCGCGGCAACCCGCGCAGGACCAGTGACACCCGGCACCGGGTCTCCATGGCCGACTCCGCGCGCGGGTCCATCAACTCGGCGACCAGGGCAATGCGGCTGCGCCACCGCGCCCCGGGATAGCGGGCGGCCATCTCGATCAGCGCGCGCGGCCCGAAGCGTCCGATCCGACCCAGCGCGTCGGCTGCCACGACACCCTCGATCTGCGTCGACCACCGCGCCAGGTCGTATGCCGTGCGGATGGCCGAGGTCACCACCAGGCCGTCCACCGTCTGAACCTCGTCGTCGGCAAGCCGCTCCCGGTGCACTCGTAGCCCACGGCACTCGCGAAAGTTCGCGCCCGGCACGATCACCTCCGCATCGGCGTCGCGGGGCGCGATCCGGGCCCCGAGCAACTCCGCTGCGGAGTAGCCGGCCAACGCGCCGTGCCCGGCGACCAGCAGGTGCGCTCCCCGCGAGCGCACGACCAGCGTTGGTGCGATCTCCCGCGGCAGGTAGATGTCGGGGAACAGCCTGCGGAACGCCGAGCCGCGCAACTGGCCCTTGGTCAGCGCCCCGGTGTCCACCGCAAGCGATCCCCGAAACGGTGCGTTGAGCTGCCTCATGCCTCGCAGCATGCCCCGAACAGCGCATCCGATCCTCTCGCCGGACGCCCAAACCCCCGAGTTGTCCACACCTCGCGCTCTGTCCACACCCCGGACCTCGGCGCACTACAGCTCCCGAACTCCACAGGAGAGCTGCCCGGGCGCTCCCTAACAGCTCTGCTGTGGAGTTCGGGAAGGACAGAGCGGCTGGGTCAGCTGCTCCAGGCCAGCTGATTCGTACCCAGCTTCCGAGAGGGGCGGATTACATCCAGTCTCGGGTCGATGCCCATAACTGCGACGTTACGAACTCTGGTGACCGGGTGTCTTGAATGGATCGGACAGCTCGGATCGTGCGGCAGCGGCGGACAGCCGGAAGCGGGCGAACTCGGCCACCATCGCCGGCAACGACCAGTGCGCGTTGAGACCACTGGGGTTGGGTAGCGCCCAGACCAGCGTCGTTTCCCAGGCAGGCTGCGGTCCGACAGTGGCCCGGGGCGCGGCGAAAGCCACCCGATAGGCGGTGATCCCGACGACGCCTAGCGCGCTTGGACGTAAGTCGCGCACGAGATTCCGGAGCGCAGCGCCGCCGGCCAGCAACTCGGCCGGGCTCAACTCGTCGGCCCGGGCAGTGGCCCGGGGCACCATATTGGTGATCCCCAACCCGAGCGAAGGCAACAGGTGCTGCTCGTCGGGCCGCAACTGGCGCGAGGTGAAGCCGGCGCCGTGCAGCGCCGGCCAGAAGCGGTTACCCGGCCGGGCGAAGTGGCGACCGGTGGCCGCGGAGGCCAGGCCAGGGTTGATCCCGCAGAACAGCACCCCCATCGGCGAATCGTCCGGCCCAGGCAGCACGTCAGCAATGATCTGGCCACGGGCGGCGGCAAGATCTACCGATCTCACGGATCGCTCGGCTCTTCGGAATGGCCCAGGAGAGGGTCCACCGGGACATCGGCCGGTGGGAACGCGGAACCCACGGCGCCGGAGTCGTCGTCAGGCTCAAGGTTTCCGCTGACCAGCGCCCGGATGCCAGCGTTGAGCACGGCGAGCATCGGCACTGCCAGCAGGGCTCCGGCGATACCGGCGACCACTGAGCCCACCGCGACGGCCAACACCACCGCCACCCCGTTGAGCTCGACGGCGCGGCCCATCAGCAGCGGCTGCATGACGTTGCCCTCGAGCTGCTGCACGCCGACCACCACTGCGAGCACGATCAGCGCCGGCACCGGCCCGTTGGTTACCAGCACCACCAGCACCGCGACCACGCCGGAGACCACTGCGCCAACCACTGGGATGAATGCCGCCAGGAATACCAACGCGGCCAGCGGCACCACCAGCGGGGCGCCCACCGCCACCAACCCGATCCCGATACCCAAGGCATCCATCACTGCCACCAGCGCGGTGGCCCGGATGAACCCGACCAGAGAGGCGAATGAGCGCTGCCCCGCGACATCGACCCGGTCACGAACCGGGCCGGGCACCGCACCGAGCAGGAAGCGCCACATCGA
>JAICSB010000282.1 GCA_025937115.1 Pseudonocardiaceae bacterium
GAGGTTCGGGGTACCGGTGCGGGCCGCGTTCAGTTGTCCCGAACCGCGCACGGTGGTGATGGACATCCTGGATGGCGAAGGTGCCGGCAGCGTCGTGGAAACCCATGCCGTCCCGCTGGGCGTCGACGACGCCGGTCACCCACGCACCGCGGTGATCGAGGCGACCATCGCCAGCTCGCCTCGCCCGGGCTTCGCCGTTGCCCGCCGCGGCGCGCCGCTGATGCGCCCGGCGATGCGCTGGGCCGCCGCCCGGTTGTGGCGTGACGACCTGGCCTATGCGCGACGTCGCTACGAGTTGCGTACCACCGGACGGTGGCCAGGCTGAGCGTGGCCGCCTAGCTGAACCGGGCCGCGGCGGCGCGCAACGGCGCGAGCCGACCTCGGGTCGGCACCGTCCACAGCGGGTGCCCGCGCAACCGCCACTGTGCTAGCAGCGCGTCGGCGGCGAGGAATCCACTGGTCGCTGCACGTTCCATCAGCGCGACGGGGAGATCGACCCGAGTGAGGTCCCCGGCGAGCACCACATTCGGATCAGGGGTGGTGACGGTGGGACGATCACCGAAAGTCCCCGGCGCGAACAGCGGGCAGTCGGCCCTTACCTCGTGGCGCTCGTCGATAATCGTGGCGCTGGCCGTCTCCGGGTAAACCCGACGCAGCTCGTCGACGAGCGCCCGCTTGGCTTGCTGCGGGTCTCCGGTCAGCGCGTAGGCGTGTAGCTCCACCACTGAGCCCCCGGTGCGCCGAGCCCAGCGGGCCGCCTCACCCTCGAACCGTTCCAGCACGCTGACGTTGTCCAGCGGCCCGAATCCGCTGGTGCCGAGGAACCCGGGCCGCTCCGGATTCACCGGGCGATCCAGCCACAGCCGGGATACCAGGAACGGCGGCGCGGTGCGCAACCGGGCGATCTGCGCCCGCCAGGGTGCTTCGCCGAGCTCGGGTGAGGCGGCGAGCACCGCCTGCAATCCGGTCACATCGGCGGCGAGCACCACGGCATCGACTTCCGCGCGGTCCCCGCCGGCGTGCACGGCGAAGCGACGCTCGCGCCCCGGCGTCACCTGCTCGACGGCCACGCCCGCTCGCACCGACACCCCTAGCTCGGTCAGGTAACCGCCCATCGGGTCCCACAGTGCCTGCGGGAACGGCTCGGGGGTCACGTCGAACACCAGGCCCTCGGCCGAGCCCAGAAAGTAGATGTGGAACATCGTGGCCAGCTCGGCCGCCGACAGCTCCCGGGGATCGGCGAAGAAACTCCGGGAGAACACCGAGAACGCCAGGTGCCGGGCCGCATCCGGGAAACGCACCCGCTCCAGGAACGTCATCGCGTCCTGGTCGTCCAACCGCCGGTAGATCTCCGGCACCGACACGTCTACCAGCGGTAATGCCGCCACCGGATCGATCCGGGTGACCAGGTCCCGCCACTGGAACGTGGGGCTGAGCAGCGCGAAGGCCAGCGCGTTCCACGGTGGTGTGCGTGGCAGACCTTGGAAGGTGTCGCGGTGGCCGTCGGCGTCGATCAGCGGATAATCCGTCATCGGCACCAGCGCTCGACCCAACGGATCAGCCCGGCGTAGCAGCGCCCGCAAGTTGTAATACTGCCGGAAGAAGGCGTGAAACCCGCGACTCATCGTGGCTGGGGATCCATCGGCCAGCATGATCGGCCAGCCGCGCAACCGGCCGCCGAGCTGCGGCTCCCGCTCCAGCAGCTGCACTCCCACGCCGCGCTCGGCCAGCGCCACCGCGGCCGCGATGCCGGCGATCCCACCGCCCACGACGGCGACCCGGGGAGGTTGTCCGTCAGGCCGTAGCCGACCAGCCCGTGGCGGGTGCAGTACGGCCCGGCGGTCCCGGCCCGGCCGTTTCCCGTTGCCGCCTTGTGACGTCACGCCGGCCGCCGGGCCACAACGGTGTGCACGATGCCGCGTTCCCAACCCGGCATCGTCTCGATCCGGGTATCGACCAGGCCGTGCCCGCGCAACCGTGCGGCCAGCGCGTCGACGGTGTCGAAACGCAGCACACTGCGCCACAGGTACCGGTAGAGCGCAGCCCTGCCGGTGACCACCTTCCCGGCTGGGATGATCACGCTCCAGCACACCGCGGTCCAGATCGCAGCGCTGCGTGCCCGACCGTCGAGTGCGTAGTCGTGCACCCCCAGCGGCGCCCCTGGCGCCAGCTGATCGCACAGCCGGGCCAACACCGGGTCCGGATCGGGCAGGTTGCGCACCAGGTACGCGGCGAAGATGCCGTCGAACGGTCCGTGCACCCCGGCGTCGGCGAGATCCTCGGCCCGGGCGTGGACGAACGACACCCGTGCTGGCCAGTCGGCCTGCCGGGCCTGGGCGAGCATGCCGGCCGATGCGTCCACCGCGGTGATCCTGGCCTGTGGCGCGGCGGCGAGCAGTGCCAAGGTCGACGCCCCGGTGCCGCAACCCAGGTCCAGCAGGTGCAACCCGGCACCGTTGCCCGGAATCCGCATCCGGCGGGCGGACCGGGACAGGTTGCTGTAGTAGCCCGGGCTCGCGCCGACCAGCCGGTCGTAGGTGGCCGCGGCAGCGTCGAACTCAGTCGTTACATTCACAGTGCCAGCCTATGGCAGCTTGCGGCTGCCTCGTGAGTGGCATTAAGTGCTGGAACACTGTTACGCACGGACGAGGATGTGGGCCACCGCCAGCCAGGGTTGCAGCTGCACGAAGTTGGCCTGCCCCCAGTCGTAGGTCTCGCCGCTGACCTCGTCGTAGACGCGGAACCGGTCCTGAGCGGTCAGGCCCAGCGCCGGCAGGTCCAGCCAGACCATCCCGCTCACCGTGTTGAACGGCTCCAGGGTGACCACGCAGATCACCGTGTCGCCGGTGGCTGGGTCGGTCTTGGAATACGCCAGCAGGGACTCGCTGCTCACTAAATGAAACCGCAGGTTGCGCAGTTGCTGCAGGGCTGGATGTACCCGCCGGATTGCGTTGAGCTGGGTTATCCACGGTTCCAGCGATCGTCCTTGAGCTAACGCGCCGGCGAAGTCGCGGGGGCGCAGCTGGTATTTCTCGCTGTCCAGGTATTCTTCGCTGCCCGGCGCCACCGGGGTGTTTTCGAACAGCTCAAAGCCGGAGTAGACACCCCAGGAGGGAGACAGCGTGGCGGCCAGCGCGGCCCGAATGGCGAACATACCGGGGCCGCCCTGCTGTAGTGACTCGTGCAGGATGTCCGGGGTATTGACGAAAAAGTTCGGTCGCATTTCGTCAGCCCGGGAGGCCAGCTCGGTCGCGTACTCGGTGAGCTCCTGTTTATCGGTGCGCCAGGTGAAGTACGTGTAGGACTGGGTAAACCCGAGCCGGGCCAGCCCGTAGAGCCGCGCCGGCCGGGTGAATGCCTCGGCTAGGAAAAGTACATCCGGGTGGCGGTCCTTGACCTGCCAGATCAGCCACTGCCAGAAGTCCGGCGGCTTGGTGTGCGGATTGTCCACCCGGAAGATTCGCACCCCGCGCTCTACCCAGAACAGCAGCACCCGCAGCATTTCCAGGTAGCTGCCGCGAGGGTCGGAGTCGAAGTTGAGCGGGTAGATGTCCTGATAGCGCTTGGGTGGGTTCTCCGCGTAGGCGATCGTCCCGTCCGGGCGAGTGGTGAACCACTCTTGGTGTTCCTTGGCCCACGGGTGATCCGGCGCACATTGGAGTGCGTAATCCAGAGCGACTTCCATACCGAGCTCGCCGGCCCTGACGACGAACGTGTCGAAGTCTTCGAACGTGCCCAGCCGGGGATGCAGCGCGTCGTGCCCGCCCTCGACCGAGCCGATCGCCCAGGGCGAACCGACATCGTCGGGTCCGGCCTGCATGGTGTTGTTGGCGCCCTTGCGGTTCACCTCACCGATCGGGTGGATCGGCGGCAGGTACACCACGTCGAAGCCCATCTTGGCGATCCGGTCCAGCTCACCGATAGCGGTCGCGAAGGTTCCGTGTACCGGGTTGCCGTGTGCGTCCCAACCGCCGGTGGATCGGGGAAAAATCTCATACCAGGAGCTGAACAGGGCGCGAGGGCGATCCACCCACACCTTGTGCGAACCGCCCTTGGTGATCAGATCACGCAGTGGGTCGGCGGTGAGAACGTCGATCACCGGTTCGTCGAGTGCCGGTGCGACCCGCTCGGACAGCGGCAGCTCGACATCCCGCAGCGTCGCTGCCGCGGTGCTCAGCGTCGTTCGGTGAGCCTGCTGGCCGGGCCGGCGAGCCGCTCGCTCCAGCAACCGCGCGCCCGTGATCAGGTCATTCTCCAACTCGGATACGGTCTGGCCGGCGCCGATCTTCACCTCGATCGCGTGCCGCCAGGTCTCCCAGGGATCGGCCCAGCCATCCACCCGGAAATTCCACCAACCCACCTCGTCAGCCACCACGGTCGCGGTGAACTGGTCAAGGCCCGGCGGCCCTGGCTGCATCCGGGTCTGGCTGCCCGACCCGTTGCCCGGACCGCGCCAGACCACCGTGGCGCCCACCGCGTCGTGGCCCTCGCGCCAGACCGTGGCGCAGATCGGAATGTGTTCGCCAACGACCGCTTTGCTGGGATACCTCCCGCATGAGACCGCGGGCGTCACATCATCGATGGCGATCCGACCACTCACCGCTGTCGCCCCTTTTCCCTCGGTCCTGCCCCGCTCTCCAGTCTGCCGGGATCGGCCGACCGCTGCGCGTCGGGTGTGACACTCGTGACGTCATCGAGTTGTGGGTCGGAGAACGCGGGGCCGCCGGATAAAGTCCGCCCATGAGAGCACTGCGCCGGTTCACCGTCCGGGCCCAGCTGCCGGGACCGCTGGCAGCCCTGGAGACGTTGGCCGCCAACCTGCGGTGGAGCTGGCACCCGCCGACCCAGGACCTGTTCGCCTCCCTGGACGAGCGCACCTGGGCCGCCGTCAACGGGGATCCGATGCGGTTGCTCGGGGAGATTCCCACCCGTCGGCTCACCGCGCTGGCCGCCGACGAGACGGTGGTGGCCCGCACCCACGCGCTGGCTGAGGATCTGCGCCGCTACCTTGACGATCCCCGGTGGTACCAGCAGCGCGCGGAAGCGCTACCGGCGGCGATC
>JAICSB010000665.1 GCA_025937115.1 Pseudonocardiaceae bacterium
GGCGGCGAGAAAGTCCTCCTCCGTCCCGATATCGTTGATCGCAACTTGCTGCGGGGCCGGGGCGGTGGTGGTGTCGGTGGACATGCGGTGGGGTGCTCCGAAGGGATAGGGTCGAGCGGCCGGTGTTTGTCGAACTGTTGTGTCAATGCGCTGGTTCCCCACTGCGCCAGATCAGCCACACCCGACAACCTCACCCGACAGATCAACCTCATCCGGCGGATCATTCTCGCCGCTGGTGAGTCTGACACCGGGCGAGCTTGATACCGAGCGAGCTTGACAACCGAGCTAGCTTGACGACCAAGGCTCGCTTGACAACCTGGGCAGCGCGAAACGACAGCGCAGTTCAATCCTACCCAGGCAGGAGTCAGGGCAGCAAACCCGACCCCGGCGCTCGCCTGCTTCGTGGTGAGAGACTGCCTCAGTGACAGACGCGCCGCAACCAGGCCACGACGATGACCGGATGATCCCGCTGGCCGGCCACCGCAGCGCTGAGGCGGTGCTGGGCACTGTCGGTGTAGTGAAACAGCTGGTCAGCGTCGCGGAGACGGTCGCGGCCAACCGTCGATGGTGGGACGCCGATGCCGCGGACTACCTCGCAGAGCACGGTGATTTCCTCGGTCCGGCGGATTTCGTCTGGTGCCCAGAGGGGCTTCGTGAGTCAGCTGCCGGGCTGCTCGGCGAGGTGGTCGGTCGCCGGGTGCTCGAGGTCGGTTGCGGGTCCGCGCCCTGCGCACGCTGGCTGGCCGCCCACGGCGCGCAGGTCGTCGGCCTGGACCTGTCGGCGGCGATGCTGTCGCACGCGGTGCAGTCAGCCTGCGAAACCGGGATCTCGGTGCCGCTGGTGCAGGCCGATGCTGGTCGATTGCCCTTCGCTGACGGGAGTTTCGACCTCGCCTGTTCGGCGTTCGGTGCGGTGCCGTTCGTCGCGGACTCGGCTGCGGTGATGCGAGAGGTCGCCCGGGTGCTGCGCCCCGGTGGCCGGTGGGTCTTCGCTGTCACCCACCCGTTGCGTTGGATCTTCCCCGACGATCCGGGGGAGGCCGGCTTGACGGTGGCGCAGTCGTACTTCGACCGCACCCCGTACGTCGAGGTGGACAGCCTTCGCAACCCCACTTACGTCGAGCACCATCGCACCTTGGGCGACCGCGTCAGGGAGATCGTCGCCGCCGGTTTGGTGTTAGAAGACCTGATAGAACCCGAGTGGCCCCCAGACCTGCGTCGGGAATGGGGCCAATGGAGCCCCCTGCGGGGCAGGTTGTTCCCAGGAACCGCCATCTTCTGCTGTCGCCGCGCCTGATCTGCGCCATTCGGAGCCGAATCGGGGTCTGGCGTGCTTGGCGGTTAGGGCCGAGTGAACTAGTGCGCGGCGTCGTTCCAGCTGTGGCCTAGGCCGATTGAGACTTCTAGGGGGACGTCTAGGGAGTATGCGGCGGCCATCTCGCGTCTTACCAGGGCTTCCAGGGTGGGGCGCTCGCCCTCGGCGACTTCGAGCACCAGCTCGTCGTGCACTTGCAACAACATCCGGGACCGGAGTCCCTCAGCCTGCAATGCGCGCGCGACGTGCAGCATCGCGACCTTGATGATGTCCGCGGCGCTGCCCTGGATTGGCGCGTTGAGCGCCATCCGCTCGGCCATCTCGCGGCGCTGCCGGTTGTCGCTGACCAGGTCGGGCAGGTAGCGCCGACGACCCATGATGGTGGCGGTGTAGCCGTCCAGCCGGGCCTTCTCCACGATAGTGCGCAGGTAATCGCGGACCCCGCCGAACCGGGTGAAGTATTCCTCCATCAGCTCCCGGGCCTCTTCGGTGGAGATCCGAAGCTGCGCGGAGAGCCCGAACGCGGACAGGCCGTAGGCTAGGCCGTAGTTCATCGCCTTGATCTTGGCACGCTGCTCGCCGCTGACCGCTGCGGCATCCACCGCGAATACCCGCGCGGCGGTGGCGGCGTGAAAATCATGCCCGGAGGTGAACGCCTCGATCAGCGCGGTGTCCTCGGACAGGTGCGCCATGATCCGCATCTCGATCTGGCTGTAGTCCGCCGTCATCAGTTCCGAATAGCCCTGGCCGACGACGAAGGCCTGCCGGATCCGGCGCCCGGATTCACTGCGGACGTGAATGTTCTGCAGGTTCGGCTCGGTGGATGAC
>JAICSB010000301.1 GCA_025937115.1 Pseudonocardiaceae bacterium
CTGATGCTCCATACGACCGCACACCATGCGGGAGCGCTCCGCGGCCAGCTGGATTAAGGACTGCTTTCGCGCAGGAGGCCGAGTCCAATGGCGACTCGGCCTCAGGAGTTGACCTGATCCCTCGACAACCGCGCAAGCATGCCCTCGCAGCTGCGCACCACTACCCGGGCCCGGTCAGCGGCGGCGCGATCGGACAGCGGGCTCTCGGCGCGCCGCTGCCAACGGGCCAGCGCAGCGGTCACGGCCTCGCGGAGTGCACCGGAGTCCGCGTCGGGCTCCAGGCCGAGACGGTTGGGCATCGCGGCGCCGTGGCCGCCGAGCAGCCGTTCAGCATCGGACCGGGCATCAGCCGATAGCCCCAAGTCGGGAGCTCGCAACTCAGCGAGCAGCCGCAGTTCTCGAAATTCATGGGCTCCAGCCAGGATCCGTTCCACCTCACCGGCCAGCTCCTGAGTCTCGACGCGGGGTTGTTCCCGCAATGTGCGGTCGACGAGTAGTAACGCCGATCGGGCCTTGAGTACGTCGCGGCGCTCGGTGAACTGGGTGGCCAGCACAGTGCGCAGTTCGTCGAGACCGCTGCGCCGCACCAGCTCCTCGGTGAGCCCGGCTGGCTCGCGGTGCCCCTGGCGGATCAGGTTCGTCGCCAGTCGCAGCCCGAACAACCCGAACCGCTCCACCAACGCGCTGCGCGTCTGTGCCGGCAGAGTCGGGTGCGCCTGCGCCGCGACGAACCGGTCCGCCGAGAGCAACAAGGCATCCAGCTCGGATCGGGATCCCTCGGCCAACTCGCGCAGCGCGCTGAACTCCGCCTGCCGGAGCGTCCGAGCAGTCTGCGCGAGCAGACCGGCGACCGCGACCACGGTCTGGCACAGCCGGCGGACCTTAGGCTCGCCGCGGTAACGCCGGGCGACCTGCCGCGCCGAGACCATCGCATCGAGGCGGCCAGCGCCGATCTCATCCGCCCGGGAAAGCACCGCGATCGTGTTGACGACCGCGGCTGGCGCGCCCGCCTGATCGTGGAACGACTCGAGAAAGCGCACGTCGCTGGCGTGCAGGTGGCGCATAAGGTAGATGACGGCGTCCGCATCCGACGGCCGGTCATCCGGCGCTAGCAGCGCGATCGACCGGGCCGAGATCTGCGTCGACAGCGACGCGATGCCGGGGGTGTCGATCAGCGTTGTGGTCCGCAGGCTGCGGGACGGCCAGTCGACGAGCAATCGCTCGACCTCCTCCGGGGTGCTCCCACGAAGATCGAACTCCAACCGGCCATCGGTCCGGATCAGCGGCAGCTGGCGTGGCGGTCCCGTGCGGGGCGTCAAGGTGACCCGCGGGCTTGCGGCGTCCCGATACCAGGTGACGACCTGCGTGCACTCGCCAGCGTCGGTCGGGGCGATCTGTTCCCCGACCAGCGCGTTGAGCAGCGTCGACTTCCCGGCCTTGACCTTTCCCGCGACGGCTACCCGAAGCGGTTCATCGAGCCGGTCGATCTGGTCGCGCAGCTGGCTGGCCGTGGTCGGACTGTCGCGATAGACCTCGGTGGCCCGCCGCAGCACCGCACGGACCGCGGCGCTGAGGCTAGGAGCCGCCCTCGTCGAGGCGTTCACGAACGCTTGCCTGGGGCGGCCAGCAGGGCGCGAGCATCCTGGCGCACCGCGTCGATCTGCGCCAGCTCGGCCTTGAGCCAGTTGATCCGCTGCTGCCGTTGGGAATCCTCGGTGTGAGCGGCCTTTTCAGCGGCCTGGATGGACTCCGTGAGCGAGCGTTGTAGCTCGGTCGCCACCTCGCTGAAGTGGTCCCGCAGCAGCCGCTGGACCTGGCGCAACCGGTCCCGGCATTCCTTGCCCACGTGGAAGGTGACGTCGTCGATCTGGCGCCGGAGCAGCATCTGAGCTTCGGCCTGGTGCCGCTTGAGGCGGCTGTGCTTGTCATCCCGAAGCGTCTTGCTGCCGAGCACCAATCCACCAACGAGCGCGACCGGGTTGAATATCGACGTCGCTCCCACCAGCATGGTCAACATCCCGAACATCACCGCGCCACCGTAGGATCCGCGCAGCCCGGTAAGCAGCTTGCCGACGAGTTTGGGATCGTCGGCGTGCGGCGCCGCGAGTTCGGGCACTGCGTCGAGGGTGCTGGGCGTATCGCCCAGCCGCAGCTCAGGGAGCAGCTCGCCGCCATCTTCGGCGAAGTGCACGGCCACCTGCTGGGCGATCGACTGGGCGCGCTGATTGGCCCATACGAAGTTGTCCGAGGTGGCCGCAGCGAGCTGCTGACCGAGCCACTCGGTGAACTGCTCCCAGATCGCATGAGGATCGGCTTCATCCAACGCCGCCTCACCAGTGCGGACGACTTGCCGCATCCGGTCGCGCAGGTCGAACTCGATGTCGGCGGTCAGGTCGGTCATCCCGTCGCTGAGCGTCTGCTGCCATCGTGACGTGCGGCGCTGCAGGTTCTCGGCGCGGGACACCGCGGCCTCCAGCTCGGCCCTCAGCGCCGTTCCACCTTCGGGGTTGCACTGCGCTTGTAGTTCCGCCCGCAGCGACACCGCGAGGTGGTCGGTGACGGTGAAGACGTCGTGCGCCACGCTGCGACGGCTCAGCCTGTCGGCCTGCGACACGGCATTGCGCAGGTACCGCACCAGCGGCGGGAAGCCGGACTCATCATCGAGCTGGTTGTCCTCAGCGCGCTTCGCGTGCAGGCGCAACGTCGAGGACACCGGCAGCAGATCGGCCTCGACGTTGGCGCCGGCAAGATGGACGCGGTCCAGCTCGGCGATGCGCCGCCAGTGCGGGTAAAGGTCGATCTTGGAGAGCACGCAGGCGACATTGGGACACAGCTTCATCGCCTGCCGCAGAAAGTCAATCTCCGGTTCCGAGTATTCCTGCGACGCGTCGGAGACCAGCAGCACAGCATCAGCGGTGGGCAGCGCAGCCAACGTACTGGCGGTGTGCACCGAGCTGAGGCCGCCGACCCCGGTGGTATCCACCAGGACCAACCCGTCGGCCAGGATCTGACGCGGGATGCCGACCTCGGCACGCAACAGATTTTGCCGGTTAGCCGGATTGCCCGCCTCGGACACGTGGCTCGCCAGCTCGTCGATGGGTACCTCGACTCGCGTGGTCTCCGGGTCGGAGGCATCGTCCATCCCACGCACCAGCGACGCGATGGGGGTCTTCGCGTAGGAGATCTCGGTGGGCAGTGCGGTAGCGATGTCGTCGTCGACCGGGCAGACCGGAGCGTCGACCAGTGCGTTGATGAGCAGGCTCTTGCCCTGCTTGAACTCACCGACCACCAGTACCCGGACGGTGGGATCGAGCAACCGCCGACGGGTGTGCGCCAGCCGCTGCAGTAGGTCGCTACGGTCGCCAGTCTTGGTCAAGCTGATCGATCGGTCAACAACGTCCAAGCCCGGCGGTCCTACTGCGCTCACTGCGTTGCCCTCTCCTGCCGATAGCCCCGGTGGAGGCTACTCCAGCGGATCCGTGGGGCTGTGGACCCGGATCGCACCGAGTAGCGAGCCACCGCGTTAGTGCATGGGGACAACCCCGACATGGCCCTTGGCGCTCTCGGACCCCGCGCCGCCGTCGTGATCCGAGCCGCCGACGCTGACACACAGTGTCGCTAACGTAGCGCCGCGTGTTGGCGATACCTGGCCGGGCGCCGCTTCAGCTCCGCTCTAGGCTGCGGTTCCGCCCGATGAGGGAGCCCCGAGAAGGAAGGAGCTCGCGAGGATGAGCTACTGGCTCGGGATCGATGTGGGCACGGCCTTCACCGCTGCGGCGATCTGCCGGCAGTCTGGTGGCCTTTGTGGGGTGCCTGAGGTGGTGGCGTTGGGTACCCGGTCGACCGCGGTGAGTTCGGTGCTGTATCTGGCACCGGACGGGCAGGTCGTGGTGGGCGAAGCCGCCGAGCGTCGCGCGGTGACCGATCCTGATCGGGTGGTGCGCGAGTTCAAACGACGCATCGGTGATGAGGTGCCGATGGTCATCGGGGGCCGACCGCATTCAGCGCCGGAGATCGCCGCGATGGTGCTGGGCTGGGTCATCGACCGCGTCGCGGCGCAGGAGGGTGGCCCGGCCACCGGCATCGTGGTCACCCATCCCGCCGGGTGGGGACCGTATAAGATCTCGACGATGACCGCGGCGTTGCGCGCGGCGGGACTGACGTCGATCACCTTCCGGACCGAGCCCGAAGCCGCCGCGGCCAGCTACGCGCTGGCCCAGCGCATCGCACCGGGCAGCACCATCGCCGTCTATGACCTCGGCGGGGGCACCTTCGACGCCGCTGTGGTCCGCAAGACCGGCCCCGCGACGCTGCAGGTACTCGGAGTACCCCAAGGCCTCGACGCGCTCGGCGGCGCGGATTTCGATGACGCCATCATGCGTCACGTGCTCGCCGCAGTACCCGCGCTGACCCACCTCGACCCCGACGATCCGGCGACCTTGGCCGCGACCGCGACACTGCGCCGAGACTGCACCGAAGCCAAAGAAGCCCTGTCATCTGACACCGAGGTCACCATCCCGGTACTCGCCCCCGGCGTGCAAACCCAGGTCCGGCTCATCCGGGCCGAGTTCGAAGACATGATCCGCCCCCAGGTCGAGCAGACCGTCGAGGCGCTACGCCGAGCACTGCGATCAGCCGACATCGAACCCGACGACCTCGACACCGTCCTACTCGTCGGCGGCTCCTCCCGAATCCCCCTGGTCGCCCAACTCGTCTCCGCCGAACTCGGCCGCCCCGTCGCCATCGACACCGACCCCAAAGCCGCCATCGCCCTCGGCGCCGCCCTA